>JAFLTX010000007.1:33080-55404 GCA_022509145.1 Muribaculaceae bacterium
GGGATTTTTAACTCTTTAATCTCTTGGTTGTTCAGATAAAGATGTTGGGCATAATTTACGGGATTTGAAGGAGCGGAGCTAAAATCAATATTACACCATGCCTCTAAGTCTGAAATATAAACACTCGTCAGTCCGCTGCAACCATGGAAAGCAAACCTTCCGATTGTAGTGACGGAATTGGGAATTGTAACGCTTGCCAATCCACTGCAATTGTAGAAAGCACTCTCCCCGATTGAAGTAACGGAATAGGTGTTCCCTCCATAAGTTACCTTTTCAGGAATTACCAATGAACCCGATAAATCTTTATAGCTTGGATTATTATTTGAAGAAAGCGGATCTTGATATTCCTCATATGTCACAGCAGCAGTCAAGGAGGAAGAATTGAGCTCGTAGTATAACTTATCGATTTGCACCTTTTGCCCAAAGGATAAGGGGATAGCAAACAGTGTTATTAGGAGGGTTAAAATCTGTTTCATAATTATGGGATATGATATTATATCTTTTTCAATTCATGTTGCTTTGCCCCCATACTGAGGCCTTGTAAAGCGTCGAAAGAAGAAAGGACTTGCCGCATCGACGTAATCCGGTAATAATTTTCACCTTGCCATTCCATTGTTTGGCAAGAAACTTATCAATATATGACGGTCTTTCTATTATCATTAATCCAAATCTTTTTGTCTATTTTCAAAATGGTCGCCAAATACGACCGTTTTGAAAATGCAAATATACAAATTTATTTCCAATGAAAGGACCTATTACTCAATCTTTCCTCAGTCGATTCTTCTTCCGGGGGTTTTTCGGGCGATTTGGAGGGCGAGAGGGCCCCAGGTTTCAACTTTTCAACTTTTTATGTTAATTTTGCATGAAATTTCATTCAGGCTATGCAAGATATCAGAAATATTGCCATTATCGCTCACGTTGACCACGGCAAAACCACCCTCGTCGACAAAATGCTTCTCGCCGGTAATCTCTTCAGGGATAACCAAAACACCGGCGAACTGATTCTCGACAACAATGACCTGGAACGCGAACGTGGCATCACTATCCTTTCGAAAAACGTATCAATAAATTATAAAGGCACCAAAATCAACATCATCGACACCCCGGGGCACGCCGACTTCGGCGGAGAGGTGGAGAGGGTGCTCAACATGGCCGACGGCTGCCTGCTCCTGGTAGACGCCTTCGAAGGCCCGATGCCCCAGACCCGCTTCGTGCTTCAGAAAGCCATTCAGATGGGGCTGAAGCCCCTGGTCGTGATCAACAAGGTAGACAAACCCAACTGCCGCCCCGACGAGGTAAACGAGATGGTGTTTGACCTGATGTTCAACCTCAACGCCACGGAAGAGCAGCTCGACTTCAAGACCATCTACGGCTCGTCGAAGCAAAACTGGATGGGATTCGACTGGAAATCACCCACTTCCGACATCACCGCCCTCCTCGACACCATCATCTCGGAAATACCCGCTCCGGAGCGCAAGGAAGGTGAGCCCCAGATGCTCATCACAAGCCTCGACTTCAACAACTATGTGGGCCGCATTGCCATCGGTCGCGTGGCCCGCGGCGAACTCCGCGAGGGTATGGAGGTGGGCCTCTGCAAGAAAGACGGCTCCGTGGTGCGCCAAAAAATCAAAGAACTTTTCGTATTCGAAGGGATGGGCCGCAAGAAGGTGGATGAAGTGAGAAGCGGCGACATCTGCGCCATCGTGGGCTTCGACAATTTCGAAATAGGCGACACGGTGACCCTCTACGACAATCCCGAGCCGCTGCCGCGCATCGCCATCGACGAGCCCACAATGTCGATGACCTTCACCATCAACGACTCCCCCTTCTTCGGCAAAGACGGGAAATACGTCACCTCACGCCACATCGGCGACCGCCTCACGCGCGAGCTCGACCGCAACCTGGCCCTGCGCGTGGAGAAAGGCGAGACCGAAGACAAATGGACCGTCTTCGGGCGCGGTGTGCTCCATCTCTCTATCCTGATCGAGACCATGCGCCGCGAGGGCTACGAGCTGCAGGTGGGCCAGCCCCAGGTCATAATCAAAGAGATCGACGGAAAACGCTGCGAGCCCATCGAGACCCTCACAATCAACGTGCCGGAAGAGTACTCCTCTAAAGTGATCGACCTGGTGACGCGCCGCAAAGGCGAGATCGTGAGCATGGAGACGCAGAACGACCGCATCAACATAGAGTTTCACATCCCGTCGCGCGGCATCATCGGCCTGCGCAACAACATTCTGACGGCCACCGCCGGCGAAGCCATCATGGCCCACCGATTCCTGGAATACCAGCCCTGGAAGGGCGACATCGAGCGCCGCGTAAACGGCTCGTTGATAGCCCTGGAGCCCGGCACAGCCTACGCCTACGCCATCGACAAGCTGCAAGACCGCGGACGCTTCTTCATCTTCCCGCAAGAGGAGGTCTACGCCGGCCAGGTGGTGGGCGAGAACGCCAAAGACAACGACATCATCGTCAACGTTACCAAATCGAAGAAACTCACCAACATGCGTGCTTCCGGCGCCGACGACAAGGCCCGCATCGTGCCTCCCGTCATCTTCTCGCTCGAAGAAGCCCTCGAATATATCAAAGAGGATGAGTATGTGGAAGTTACGCCGAATCATCTGCGCCTGCGCAAGATAATCCTCGACGAAACCGAGCGCAAGCGCTGGCAGGTGCGCCAGCAGAGCGCCAAAGCCTAATCCGCAGCTGCGGTCTTAATCGTAGTATCTCGGCACTGTGTCATTGAAAGGGTCAAAACCATTGGTTGCGGCCCTTTTCCCGTTTCCGCCTCGTGTGGATGCTGCCTTCCTCCCCTTCTTCTTCCGGCTCCTCCCCGTCTCTTTCTCCCCCGACTCATTTCCGACTCCAATCCCGGCCTCCCCATTGGCGTCGCCCGAGCCCGTCTCCTCAATGGTTACTATTACCGGCTCCTGGTCGTTGGCGACGTTGCCGCTGCAAGTATTGAGCAGCACCGAGGCCACCGTAATCCCCACGATGATCACGGCAAGCAGTATCAGCCCCACCACTTCGTTGGCAGTCAGCGGTTTCCTTTTCATATCTCAGAACGGCTTGCGATATTTTCCGTCTTCCTCTATCTCGTCGAGGATATTGAGATAGGAGTTGTAACGGCTCTCCGAGATGTAATGGTCTTCCACCTCTTTCATCACGTTGCAGCCCGGCTCCCCTCTGTGGCGGCAGTCGCCGTAGCGGCATTTGGCACCGGCTTTGAAGATCTCGGGGAAATAGTGCGACACCTCCTCCTTGCGGAAATCTATCATCCCGAACCCCTTTACGCCCGGAATGTCGATGAGCTCGCCGCCGTAGGGGAGCATTATCATCTCCGAGAAGGTGGTGGTGTGCATTCCGGTGTTGTGGATGTCGGAGATTTTCCCCGTCTTCAGATTGGCGCCGGGTGCGAGCAGGTTGATAAGCGAGGATTTCCCCACGCCGCTGTTCCCCGCCATCAGCGAGAGTTTGTCGCGGGTGATGGCCCGGATCTCATCGAGCCCCTCGCCCGTCTCGGCCGACGATACTATCACGCCATACCCAATCCCTCCGTAGAGAATCTTCATCCCCTCGGCCAGCTCGCGGCACTCCTCGTCGAAGAGGTCGGCCTTGTTGATGATTATGGTGGCTTTCACGCTGTAGGCCTCGCAGGTGGCCAGAAACCTGTCGATGAAGACTATAGGCGTCTCGGGCTTTACCAGAGTAGCCACCAGCAGCGCCTGGTCGATGTTGGCCGCCAGAATATGAGACTCCTTCGAGAGATTGGAGGCTCTCCTTATTATATAATTTTTTCTCGGCCGGATCTCGGTGATGTAGCTGATTCCGCCCGCGGCGGGACTCACCGTCACTATGTCGCCCACGGCTACGGGGTTGGTGGTGCGTATTCCCTTGAGGCGAAACTTACCCTTCACCTTGCATTCCACGGGCTCCCGGTCGCTCCCTATGGGGCGCACCCAGCAGCCGGCACCGGCCGTGCGAACCACCACGCCTTCCCACAAACTGCCTTCCGTGAGGGCTACATTTTCATCCTTTTCCTTCTTTTTTTTGGGCATTTTACGATTTTTTGTTAATTTCGGCCATTATTTTTAACTTCTCTATTAACAAAACGTCAATTTCGGTTGTTATTGGTATATATAAACTAAAAAAATCATTAAAGGTATGAACATTGAATTAATTGGCACTTGGGCTGGTGAATTATATAAGGCATTGGATAATGCAGAGCCCAGAATGCTCGGATTGAAAGCTTTGAAGAAAGCTACCAAACTGAAGAAAGACGAACTCATGGCTGCCATAGGTTGGCTTGGTCGCGAAGGCAAAATCACAATCGGGCAGAATGATGAGGAACTCGTAGTAGCTCTTGTATAACAAGAAATTTCCATTTTAAAAGAAAATAAGGCTGTATCTCTGAGATATGGCCTTATTTTTTATCTTTCTTTATTTCGGTCACTTTCTTCCCGGGATGATCCTATCGCCAGAAGCAGATGCTTCTCACCACCCTTACGGGCACCGGCACCCCGTCGTGCTTCCCGGGGTTCCAGGGCGGCATCAGGCGAAGCACTCTCAGCGCCTCCTCGTTGAGGATCTCATGCACGCTGCGGAGCAGACTTACGTTGCTCACTGTGCCGTCGGCGTTGACGATAAACCAGCATGTCACTCTCCCTTGAATCCCCATATCGTAAGCCTCCTTGGGGTAGCGGCGGTTTTTGTTGATAAACTCGTCAAACTTCGCTTTCCCGCCGGGAAACGTCGGCTTCTCCGATACGTAGTCGTATTCAAAAACATCTATGTAGCTCGTGGCACCGGTGTTGTCAACTCCCGACATCACTCTTACCACTTGTGCCCGGGCCGATGCCGGGATTCCTATTAACACCGCCAATACCATGACGGCCCTGATGATTTTTATCATTAAATTTTATTACCTCCTTTTCTTAGGCTATGCAAATTTAAATCGCTTATTTCACTCTGCCAACTTCGGATTGTTAAAAATCAATTTATTTAAGTCAATTTCACACTTTTTAAGATTTCACCCTCCCTCTTGGCCGTCAAATCTCCCTTTTTACCCTTTTTACCGCCGTTCAAGCGCACCGACAAGCCGGCGCCGCAGTTTCGTTTCGGCGCCTTTAATCGTCATAAAAACCAATTTTTATTGAATGTGGCCTTTGAATGCGGCCTCAATTGAGCAGCTCCCCGATGGAGCAGGAAAGATTGAGCAGCAGCGATGACCCCGATTTATGAGGCATCGCATAGGCCACAGACACTCCGAACGATTTCACCCTCAAGCCCAGGCCGATGGAGAATCCTGAAAGGAAATTGCGCGAATAGCTGCTCATGTCGGTGCGTGTCTTGTAGCTGTAGGCCAGAGCGGCGTAGAATTTCTCGTTCGGAGCCACCTGGACGCCGAAGTTGAGATGCCGGAACAAATTGGTGAAGAAGCTGCCGTTTTTCAACACCGGCGCGTTGCTGCCGTCGTTGGAGGAATGGGTGTAGTACGGCAATTTCCAGCGCGTAAGGTTGGTGGCCGTGATCGCTATGCTGAAGGGCGAGCGCCCTATCCCCTGCATGTATCCGAACTCAAGGTCTACGGGCACGGCATCGTAGTGATTGTAAAACCGCTTCAGCTGACCGCCGGCATTCCTCAGCACCGCCGAAAGCGACAGGTCTTTCTCCGGGTCGTAATAATTAATGCCGAGATCGGCAGCCATGGCGAAGGCCGAGCGGCCGTCGTAGTTGCTGTAGACCATCTTCAGGTTGATGCCGCCGCGGAGCCGGTCGGTGAAGTCGTGACTGTAAGTGCCCTCTATCACCAGGTCTTGCGGAGCGAAAGTGGAGCCGTCGGAAAACCCTTCCTCGTCATAGCGGGTGATGCTGCCGTAGTTGAGATATCTCAACCCTACGGCCCAGGCGCCCCTTTCTCCCGAAGCCATCCCGTATCGCACTCCGGCGAAGTTGCCCGACTGCATATACATCATATAATTGAAGGCCACCTGCTTGTCGATCTCCGGGCCGAGCAGCGCCGGATTCTGGTCTACAAGCGTCACGTCATCGTCTACCAATGCCGGCGCCGAGCCACCCAACGCAAAGGCGTGGGCCGACGTAGGGATGGTCAAAAAGTCATACGCCGACGACCCTCCCCCGGCCGCTGACGCACTCGAGCATCCCACGGCACAAGCCGCGAGCACCACCATCACCTGATGTCTAACTTTCTTTAGCATCTAAAATATAAACGTTCCAACGCACCTCCTATTGCATACAATCACCCCTCCTTTTTTATCGATTATTCCAATATTTTATCTACAAGGAGAAATCTCATTTGCACATTTCAAAAAATTGTATTAATTTTGCGGTTGCTTTTTTGGCAACACGAAATTTATATAAAGCTTTATATTAAAATGAAACGTACATTTCAACCCTCAAACCGTCGCAGAGTAAACAAGCACGGTTTCCGCGAAAGAATGGCAACGAAAAACGGCCGCAAGGTCCTCGCTCGTCGCCGCGCTAAAGGTAGAGCTTCCCTCACGGTAAGCGACCATCTGGCAAGCAAGTAACTTACACCTCGCTCTCCCGCGAGGTTTTTTTATTTTCTTCCCCTCCCGGTCTCACATCCCTCTCCCGCCCCCCGTCTCCGCCACGACTCCTCCTATATTTGCGGTCCTTTTCAGTTTTTTATTCCTCCAACCTTCTCCAACTCTGGCTCTGCAGCCGTTTGCTTGGGAGAAATTTTAATTATCTGATAATTTTTTTTCATTTTTTATAAACCTTTTCCAACTTTGAACGTTTTATAATAAAACACTAAAAAAACCACTACTATGAACGAGAAAGAAAGGCATATAAAAGAGAACGAAGCTCACCGCCATGACGATGCGACTTCCGACGTTATTGCCGACAGCCTGAGAGCCGAAGGGAAAAACGAAAAGAGAAGAAGCACTAAGAGAATCAACAAACTTTGGTTATGGCTCGGAGTACTGGTACTGATAATCATACTGCTCTACTGGCTGTTCGTACTCTGCGGAATATTTGACTTAGGCGGCGGCGCCAACTGATGAATAAGCAAAAGATAAAACCGGCCATTCATGGTTCTATAAAAGGGCCCAATTACAAGAAAAAGGACCGGGAAAGCCTCGACAAGCCTCTGGCACTCGAGGCTTTGTTTTTGCTGGTATGCCTGGGTCGGGCGCCGGATTTTCTCCCCCTGCGCTTGATTCCATTCAAAAATTTTTTGTAAATTTGTCGTAATAATTTTGACCGTTTATAAATCAACCCCGATATGAAAAAACTCTCTGCTCTCCTGGCTCTGCTGGTGATCTGCATCTGCGCACTGCCCGCGCTTTCAAAGAGCCTGGTTCTCCTGCATACAAACGACACCCATTCCCAACTCGAGACCGACAAGAACGGCGTTGGCGGCGTGCTCCCGCGCAAAGCGCTCATCGACAGCATCCGCAACAGCGAAGAGAACGTGATCCTTATCGATGCCGGCGACGTGGTGCAGGGCTCCCTCTACTTCAAATTCTTCCGCGGCGAAGTGGAATATCCCCTCATGGACATGATGGATTACGACATCCGCATCCTCGGCAACCACGAGTTTGACAACGGCATCGACGACATCGCGAAATATTACCGCAAGACCAAAGGCACCCCCATATCGGCCAACTATGATTTCAAAGGCACTGTGCTCGACGGGATTTTCTCTCCCTACACCGTGCGCGAGGTAGACGGGAAACGGATCGGCTTCTTCGGCATCAATGTTGACCCCGAGAGCCTTATCGACAAGAAAAACACCGGCGACATGACGTTTAAAGAGATCATTCCGGTGGCCAACGAAACAGCCGCCTATCTCAAAAACGATCTCAACTGCGACTTGGTGGTGGCCGTAACCCACATCGGGGTGGTGAAGCAAAACAAAAAGACCACGGATTATGAGTTGGCTGCCGCAAGCCATGACATCGACATCATCATCGGCGGCCACTCCCACACCGAAATCAAACCCGGCGAAGGGGGCGAAAACCCGTCGATCGTGATGAACGCCGACGGCGAACCCGTGCTCGTGGCCCAGACAGGGAAATACGGTAAATATCTCGGCTACATAAAGCTCGACCTCGACCGCCTCGACAATCCCCGAGAATATGACTACAGGCTGGTTCCCGTTACCGATCGTTTTGCCCCCGAGCTTTACGACCAAAAGATAATCGTCTTCCTTCAGCCCTACAAAGACCAGATCGAGGCCTTCAACACCAGAGTGATAGCCCGGTCGGCCCAAAACCTCAGCAACACCGACCGCTCCGGCGGTCTGGCCAACCTTACCGCCGACATGGCATACTCTTATGCCCTCCATAAGGCCGACAGCTTGCGCGCTCTCAATCCCGCCTTCCCCGGCATCGACTTTGCCCTGATGAATGTGGGCGGAATCCGCATGCCCATGCCCGAAGGAGACATCACCGTAGGCCAGATTCTCAACACTTATCCCTTCTCCAATCATCTGGCCATAGCCAATGTAAAGGGGAAAGACATCATCGAGGCGATGCAGGTGGCGGCTCTCAAGGGAGGCGAATCGGTGAGCTCCCAGGTGCTGGTGCTCACCGATGCCGACAGAAATGTGAAGCAGGTGCTCCTGAACGGGTATCCCGTAGACCCTGAGGCCACTTATTCTTACGCCACCATCGACTATGTGCTCGGCGGCAACGACGACCTCACCTCCCTTGCCAACTCGGAACTCCTGTGGCGCGATGAATTGGAGGTGGCCGCTCCGCTGCTCGACTATATCGAGCGTATGGGCAGTCTCAACATCCCCGTCAATCCGGACCTGCGCAAGCGTTTCCTGGTGGTGGAATAATTACTACAAGACTTTTTCAAAACGTTACCGATTTCATATAGATTTTTCATGATCGATCGAATGTCGCGAAATTTTATCCCGTTCTTGATATCTTCGCTGGTGCTTCTGGGCGGTCTTTATTCGTGCCGCCAGCCCGAGAAGAAGGCGGAGCAAGAGGCCGAAGAGCAGTCAGACATGACAGAAGAAGCTCGCCTCTGGGCCGACTCCGTATACGCCACGCTCTCTATAAGGGAGCAGCTGGCTCAGATGCTGATGCCGGCTGTCTACGCCACGGCCGATTCCGTTTCCGTGGAGCGTCTCAAGGAGTATGCCGAGGGGATGGGCGTAGGCGGGATCCTGCTGCTTCAGGGAGAAGCCCAGGCAGCTTCGGTCTTGGCCGATACGCTCGAGGCTATTCGCGACCGATATCCCCTCTCCCCGGGGTTCTTCGTGGCCGTAGATGCCGAAACAGGCCTCGGCATGCGGTTCTCTGACGCGCCGCTCTTCCCCTGGAACAACCGCATCGACTCTCTGGCAAGCGAGCAGACCTTCTTCGACTATGGCTGCGAAGTAGGGCGTCAGGCGCGAATCACGGGTATCAACATGATTCTCGGGCCCGTGGTCGACGTCAACCGCGAAGACGCCCGCGGAAGCGGCGTGATGAAGATGAGAAGTCTCGGCAGCAACCAGCTGAGGGTGGCCGACCTTTCGTTGGCTTACGCCCGCGGCCTCGAAAGCCAGGGCGTGGCAAGCGTCTCGAAGCATTTCCCCGGTCATGGTGCCACTTCGGCCGATTCGCATAATGTACTCCCCGTAATCAACACCTCGCGCGACGAACTCTTTGCCGTTGACCTTCTTCCGTTCCGCACGGTGGTTCAAAATGGTTTGTCATGCATTATGGTGGGCCATATCTGGGCTCCGGCGTTGGACTCCATACGCCGTCCCGCCTCCTTCTCACCGGTGATCATCAACGACTTGCTCCGCAAGGAGATGGGCTTTAAAGGACTTGTGCTCGTCGATGCCGTCGGGATGGGTGGCGCCAAGGGCTACACGGGTGCCGACGCAATCATTGCCGGGGCCGACATCATCATAGCGCCACCGGACACCGAGAAAGAACTCGACAGACTCCTGCAGGCCGTAGACGAAGGGCGCCTTCCGCTGGAAGTGATCGAAGAGAGCTGCAAGCGCATCCTCTTCTATAAGTATCTGAATTTCGTCAACAGCAAAAGGCGTAACTCCGCCGGCACACCGGCCGCTACCCTCGAGGAGCGCCTGAACATTGAAGCACCGGCGCTCATACGCCGCCTCAGCGGCACCTCCGACTCCATCTGAGCCCTTTATCGGGAAGCTCACCGGCTTCTCCATTGACGCCAAAAAATCGCGATTATATTCGCTTTATGGCATAAAAAAATCCTCGACCAATCAGCCGAGGATTTTATGCATTACTGAGATTTCTCAGTCTTCAATCAGGTTATGGCCGGTCATGTCTGCCGGTTGAGGGAGCCCCATGATGTGAAGTATCGACGGGGCCACATCGGCCAGGATTCCGTTCTTCACGTGGGCGTTTTTGTCATCACTTATGTAGATGAACGGCACCGGGTTGAGAGAGTGGGCGGTGTTGGGAGTTCCGTCGGGATTCTTCGCATTGTCGGCGTTCCCGTGGTCCGCAATGATTATTACGGAATACCCATGCCGCTTTGCAGCCTCAACCACGCTTTCCACACATTTGTCAAGCGCTGCTATGGCTTTGGTGATGGCGTCATACACACCCGTATGGCCCACCATATCTCCGTTGGCGAAATTGACCACGATAAAATCAAATTTCTCGCTGTCGATCTGCTCTACAAGCCTGCTCGTCACCTCCGGAGCGCTCATCTCGGGCTGGAGGTCGTATGTAGCCACTTTCGGCGAAGGCACCAATATCCTCTCCTCGCCCTCAAACGGCTCCTCGCGGCCTCCGTTGAAGAAGAACGTTACGTGGGCATATTTCTCCGTCTCGGCGATGTGAAGCTGCTTGAGCTCTTTCGACGAGAGATACTCAGCCAGTGTATCGGCCACATTCTCCTTGTCGAAAAGGATGTGCACGTTCTTGAAGGTGTCGTCATAAGGAGTCATGCAATAATATTGCAGGTCGGCGATGGGGGTCATCCCGTCTTCGGGGTGCTGGGTAAGCACTATGGTGATCTCCTTGGCGCGGTCGTTGCGGTAGTTGAAAAATATCACCACATGGCCTGCGCCGATCCTGCCGTCTACATTCTCGTTGACAATCGGCTTTACAAACTCATCAGTCACACCCTCTTCATACGATTCCTCCAAAGCCTTTACCACATCGGAGGTGCGCTTCCCTTCGCCGTATACAAGCATATTGTAGGCCTGCTTGATGCGGTCCCAGTTCTTGTCGCGGTCCATGGCGTAGTAACGGCCTATCACGGAAGCGATTGTGCCGGCGCTCTTGGCCGTGTAATCTTGCAGTTCGCGCAGGAAACCGGCTCCGCTCTCCGGGTCGGTGTCGCGGCCGTCCATGAAGCAATGGATATATACCTGGCTCAGATCGTAAGCCTTGGCAGTGTCGCAGAGGGCATAGAGATGGTCGAGAGACGAGTGCACGCCGCCGTTGGAGGTCAGGCCCATAAAGTGGATGGGCATGTTCTTCTCCTTGGCATAAGTGAAGGCCTGTTTTATCTCGGGATTCTCGGCAAACATACCTTCGGAGATGGCGCGGTTGATCTTTACCAAGTCCTGATAAACGACGCGTCCGGCCCCGATGTTGAGGTGCCCCACTTCGGAGTTACCCATCTGGCCGTCAGGCAGTCCTACATCTTCCCCGCTTGCGCTCAGCTGTGAGTTCGGATATTCCGCCATCAGCCTGTCGATATAGGGGGTGGGAGTGTTGTAGATGGCATCGCCGGCGGAATGGTCGCCCAAGCCGAAGCCATCCAATATCATCAATAAAGCTTTTTTATGACTCATAGTTTTTTACAAACAAAAATGTTGCGCCTTTATGGTAATAACACACCGACGCAACACAAAGTTCCCTTCTTTTTTGCGCAATAAGGTCTTAATCCTTATTCTTCTTTACGTGGCGCTCTTTAATGCGAGCCTTCTTACCAGTAAGTTTGCGCAGATAATACAGCTTGGCGCGACGCACCTTACCATATTTGTTCACCTTGATGGCCTCGATAAACGGAGATTCAATCGGGAATATTCTCTCCACGCCGATGCCGTCAGAGATTTTGCGTACAGTGAAGCGCTTCTTATCTTCATTGCCGCTGATACGGATTACCACACCGCGATATTGCTGGATACGCTCCTTGTTACCTTCTTTAATTCGGTAAGATACGGTGATGGTATCGCCGGGTCCGAACTCGTCGAACTGTTTCTTAGGAGTTGCAAACGACTCCTCTACAACTTTAATTAAATCCATTGTATTACAGTGTTTTATTGTTAAGTTTGCAATATTCACGGGCTACTCGTTTCCCGCCAGAGATTACAAACCGGGTGCAAAGTTACAAAAAATTTCTTTTCCCGCCAAATCCCTCCGAAAACCATCTTTCAGATTCCGAATTTTCCGCGAAATCCAAGCTATGATAGCTATTATAGCTATGATAGCTATCTTAGCTATCTTAGCTACTATCTCCGCTGGCGCGAATCTATGCAAACCCCCGTAAAAAAAGAATGAGACAATTTCTCAATTATCTCAAACTCTTGGGCTTAACTAAATAAATTCTTACAAAATAGATTAATTTAGACTCGTATTTTTACTTATGTAACGCGCCGCAGTAAATTTTATTGCCGCAGCAGAAATATTTTTTATTTGGCTTCCTCTTTCAGCTCCCCTTTTTGCCGCAACCATTCCCGAGCCGTAAGCTCAAGTTCGGCATACCATTTCTCTCCAAATCTGCGTATAAGCGGCTCTTTGAGAAACTCATACACCCTTATCCCCTCTTTCCGGCCAAGCGTCTCGGCCGGGCGGCATATCTTCCACCGGTCATAATTTACTGCGGTAAAACCGTCATATTCTTTAACCCTGACAGGATATAACGAACAAGAGATGGGCTTGAAGAGGTTCCCGCTCCCTGCTCTCCGAGCCTTCTCGAGCGCACAGAGACAAAGCCCGTCTTTCTCGATGCAGGTGTAGACGCAGCAGCCGCCTTCAACGAGCTGTGTCACCCTCTCGCCCTCCCGATCGAGGTATGAAGCACCTTCCTCCTTGATCACGTCTACGGCTTTCGGAGTGAGATGAGGCTCGATGTCGGCCATCATCTCCTTCAGCGCTGCGTCTTCCTCTTCGCTGAGCGGCGCCCCGGCATCTCCTTCGATGCAGCAAGCCCCCTTGCACGCCTCAAGGTCGCAACAGAAAAATTTCTCTATCACGTCAAAGCTCACCAAAGTATTCCCTATCTGTATCATAAGTTTGCCGTTCCTATCAGTCGGTCGGCTCTGCCGGTAGGCGACCGGTAATAAACCGATACGTTATACTCGTTTTGTGTCTCATACTTGTCGCCTTCTATCAAGGAGGCGTTCCCTCTCTTTTCGCCGTCTTTCACGGCCACATACTGATAATTGTACGACCCCTGTTTCAGCGGGAGTGTCAGGGTGTAAAGCCCGCTGTCCGCGTCATATTTCATGCGGTACCGTCCGTCATAGGCATTGGTGGTGAAATCACCGTTCACGTAGATTTCGCCGTTCATGAGCTGTGGAAAATCAAGCGTGAAATGCACGTCGACATAGTCGGCTCCCGTATCGGCGTCGGTGGCGGTATAAGCATCCGGCAGAAAGCGCCCGGCCTGGGTCTGGTCATAGCTGTAAGACCGCTCGGCACGCGACTCGTCTTTATTCAGCCATGCCTGATACGAACGACCCTCAAACCCGACATGGTCCACATTCATCCCGGGGTAATCCTCCCTCACCGTTTCAAACCGGCGATATTCATTCGAGGCCGGGAAGATGAGATCCCAGTTATGTTCGAAGATCATTCTCCCTCCTTCCACTCTGAGAGGATTCTTGACGATCACTTCCGTGTCAGGCCGCCGGTTCTGGGTAACGCTGACCAGTATGTCGGTGTAAGGATTTATCTGTTTGTTCCCGGCATCCACTGCCAGCTCTACCTGCTGCCATTCGGAATTGAAGCCGCGGTCTGTGCGCGGTGTGGCCCTCCCGCTCACCACCGCCGAGTCTTCCGTCACCTGGAATCTGAGCCTTAAAATCACATCGTCGGGGTCGTCTTGCGGAAACACTTCCGCCACATAGTTCCCCGACGCGAGAAGGCGCGTACCCTCGGCCGGTATCGTGAAATGATAGTTGACGTAGTTGGTAAAGGTGTTCGACGAGAAGGCATAGTCATCAATGTCGGCGAAGTTGAATCCGTCGATATATTCCGCCTCTATCAGTCGCGAAGGCTGCCAGTCTGCATTGCAGTGAAGCAGACGAAACTGAAGGCGGCTCCAGTCGTCTCCAATCTCATCGAAACTCACCGCTATCCTTTCTCCCGAGCCCAGCCGTATCACCGGCATGTTCATGAAATCGCCTTCTTTCTGCACTATGAGTGTGCGGAATTTAGGGTTGAGAATACGCTGTTCGGTGTCGTAGGCAAGACCTGCAAACACCGTCGAGACGAGAGCGAAGATTATGAGTATGCGTTTCACCATACGATGGGTTGTTTTCCTTGTGATTGAAGATAGGTGTTGGCCGCGTTGAAATGGCCGTTGCCGAAGAACCCCCGGTAGGCCGAAAGTGGCGAAGGGTGCGGGGATGTGAGCACCAAGTGTTTGGTCTTGTCGATCAATTCCGCTTTCTTTATGGCGTCGCTCCCCCAGAGCATGAACACCAGTCCTTCCCTACCCTCCGAAAGCAGCTTTATAGTGGCCGAAGTCAGCTTCTCCCACCCTATCGATGAATGTGAACGGGGCTGATGCTCGCGCACCGTGAGCGATGAATTCAGAAGAAGCACTCCCTGTCGGGCCCAACGTGTGAGATCTCCGTTTTCCGGTATCGGCGCACCGGTTTCGTTTTTTATCTCCGTGAAAATGTTGAGCAGCGACGGAGGGAAGGCGATGCCGGGATTAACTGAAAACGCCAGACCGTTGGCCTGCCCGGGCCCATGATACGGGTCTTGGCCGATGATCACCACCTTCACCTCGTCATAAGGCGTGGCATTATAGGCCTCCAAGATTTTCGACGCCGGAGGGTAGACACGAACATTGGGGTCAGAATATTCCTTACGTACATATTCTGCCAGCCATACGAAATATTCGCTGTTGAATTCCGTAGCCAGAACGCCCTTCCAGGAGGGGTGAATTTTCACATCCATGATTGCAAATTTAATGATAAATTTCAGAGTTTTGAAAAAATTTGTGTAATTTTGCAAAACTTCAGTCTGCCCCTGTAGTTCAACGAATAGAATAGATGATTCCGGTTCATCAGATTAGGGTTTGATTCCCTACGGGGGTACTACGAATTCTCAAGGTCCGAAACTTTCGTTTCCTCTCCGGGAATTCTTAAGTTTTAAAGGCGCGGAGAGCTGAGCTTTCCACGCCTTTTTTATTTTCTCAGGATCCGGGTTTCTTTATACCCGGTTACTTCATTTCATAATCCGGCCTTCAAATTTAACTCCTTTAGAATTAAAGCTTTATATTTAAAAAGGTTTTCTCCTTTTCGATGGTGTCTTTGGGGTGTTTCACCCTGTTGAGCGAGTCTGCCATAGCCAGAGCGCGCTCGAAACCAGCCGTAAACAGCTCAAATTCATAGTGCTGGCTCCCGGCCGACTCCCAACTCGAAGTGGTGTTGGTAGCGGTGCACTGTATCCTCTCGCTCGATCTCAACAACCTGTTGAAAGCCGAGTCCGGGCCACATTTGAAGACGTTCCAATTCGCATTGTCTCTCAACATTCTCAATTCGCAGGTATCTTTACCCTCGGCACGGATGGTCATCAGCAGATGCTTTGGATTCACCTCCACAGCATACCTTCGCTGGATGCAGAACTGTATGCTGTCGTCGGCGGTGTATCTCAGCGTTACACGCGTGGAGTCTTCGCTGTAATAAGAATCGGTGTAATTACCGTTGAAATATATGGTGTCGAGCACGTCGGCGATGGGATTGATAAGATAGTACGTGCTGTCAAATTCGCCGAAGTCGTGGGTGGTGTTCACCACAGCCCAGTCGCCAACGATCCTGTCTTGACTGCACGTCTCGTATCTCCTCGGCTCGCAGCTCCACAGCAGCGCCACCAACGCCGCGCCTAAAAATATGAATCTTATCCCTTTCATTTCTCTTTAGCCAATATTAACGCCGAGTAGGGAGCAAGCGTGATTTTGCCGCCCTTGAATTGCCCCAGACCTTCGGCAGGCGATATCTTGCCGTCGCGGGCCACTATCATCCATTTCCCTTTAGCAATTTTCACTTCCTGCGGCTCAGAGGCACCGTTGAACACAACTTTTATCTCCTTCCAACTGTCGCCTCCGGCATTATCCTTCAACGAATAAGAGATGAGATTGGGGGTCTTCTCCGAATCGATTTCATCAAACACGAGATGTCTGGCTATCTCGTCGGCCGTGGTCAGGCGGAAAGCAGGGTGGTTTCTACGCAACTCGGTCAGTCCCTGATAATAGGCAAACTGGTCGGCATAAACCTCCTTGTTGCGCCAGTCTATGGCATTCACGGTATCCGGACTCTTGTATGAATTGTGCACTCCTTTCTTGTCGCGCCATATCTCCTCGCCAGCAAAAATAAATGGTGTGCCTTGCGAGGTGAAGACTATGGTCTGGGCCAGCTTGGCAGCCTCGAGCATATCTTTCTCGGGGAGCCCAGCCATCGATTTCTTCAGCTTGTCGGTGAGCGATAGGTCGTCGTGACACGAAACGTAGTTCACTATCATCTCGGGCGACGAGGCGTAGGCAAAGCGCGAGTTGTTACCCTTGGAATAGTCCACCTGCGGGTGGGCAGTCGCTGCCACAATCCCGATTTTCACCGTTTCCTCGAGACCCGGTTTGCCGGTGGCGAATCCGCGGTCTGACGCATCTGTGTAATGACCCTTCACGGCATCGCGCAAGTCGTCTGAAAAGACTGCGATACCGCTCATCTTGGCCACATTCTCCTTCAACGCCCTTTGCTCTACCGGCAGCGGGGAATCGCCTGCCGTCCATCCTTCGCCATATACGAATATCGAAGGGTTGATCTCCTTGAGCTCCGCGGCCACACGGTTCATCGTCTCGATATCGTGGATTGCCATCAGGTCGAAACGGAATCCGTCGATATGATACTCCTGAGCCCAATATTTCACGGAATTTACGATGAAATCTTGCATCTGCTGCAGGTCGGATGCCGTTTCGTTGCCGCATCCGGAAGCGTCGGAGTAGGAGCCGTCATCTCTGTGGCGGTGGAAATAACCCGGCGCCGTCAGTTCGAAGTTGGAGTTGTCGTTGTCTGCCGTATGGTTGTATACAACGTCCATCACCACGCCTATCCCATTGTCATGCAGGGTTTTGATCATCTCTTTCATCTCCCGGATGCGGGTCGCGGGATCCGAGGGATTGGTTGAATAAGATCCTTCCGGCACATTGTAGTTCAACGGGTCGTAGCCCCAGTTATAGTTGTTGAACTGCAGGTTCTCTTCGTCTATGGAGTTGTAGTCGTAGCTGGGGAGGATATGCACGTGGGTGATGCCGAGTTCCTTGAGGTGGTCTATCCCCGTGGCGAGGCTGTCGGGCGAAATAGTGCCTTCTTCCGTGAGTGCCAGAAACTTACCTTTGTTGGAGACTCCCGACGAGGGGTGCATCGACAGATCGCGATGGTGCATCTCATAGAGGATGACGTCTGTGAAGTTGTCCACTTTCGGACCCTTGTCGTCTTTCCAACCTTCCGGATTGGTGGCCGAAAGGTCGATTATAGCGGCTCTTTTGCCGTTGATACCCACGGCCTTGGCCCAGATACCCGGTGTCTCGTCAAGCCATTTCCCGTTGTGCAGGATCTGGAAAGTGTAATATTTCCCATACAGTTGCTCGGGGGTGGAGGCGGTCCAGGTGCCGTTATCGGGATGGAACTCCATATTGAACACCTCCACGGGTTTGCCGCCCTTCCCGTGGTTGTAGATATTCACGCGGGCGGCTTCAGCCTTCGGGCTCCAGAGGCGGAACGCCGTGCCCTCGGGCGATACGGTAAGCTCAAGGTCATCGCCCGAATAGACGGGGTAAGACACGAATTGTTCGTCATAGCTGCTCCTTGCCGAAGCGGTGGTGCACACCGATGCAAGCATAAGCGTTGCGGTCATAATGCCGGAGATTTTCATAGTAACATCCTTTAGTTTATCTTCTCTGACGGCTCGCAACAGGATCCGGTGAGTTTTTTCTGCTCGCCTCCCCTGCCGGCCATTTGTGCCATTATGGCTAAATTTTATGCAAATATACAGTTTTTTTCTTATATTTGTATGTGATTTCTATATACGTAATGTGCCGATGAATTTCGCCCATTATTTCTGGAATATCTACACAATCTCCTTTTTGTGGTTGCTCTACGCAATCACCATCATCTCGTGTGTGGTGGTGCTCCTCTCGGAAAACCGCAACCCTATCCGCTCCCTGGCATGGGTGATCGCCCTTATTTTCCTTCCCGGAATCGGCCTTATTTTCTACATCTTCTTCGGCAGAAGCATGCGCGGCCGACATCTCATCTCACGCCACAACAAGCGCAAGCTCTTCCGTGCTCAGTCGGCCGAGAAGGTCAACCTCAAGGAAACCTCCCTCACCTCTACCGAGCAGCAGGTGGTCAAGCTTACCCATACCCTTGACCGCTACCCCTTCACGCTCGGCAACTCCGCAACTCTATACACCACGGGGCACGACAAATTCGAGGCCCTCAAGCGCGATCTTCGCGCGGCCCAAGAGAGCATTTTCCTGCAATACTACATCTTCCTCGACGACAAACTCGGCTCCGAAATAGCCGACATCCTCATCGAAAAGGCGGCTCAAGGAGTGGATGTCAAGGTGATCTACGACCATGTGGGAAGCTTCTCGGCGTCAAACAAATTCTTTGCGCGCCTCAACGAGGCGGGCGTCAAGGCAAGCCCGTTTTTCAGAGTTACTTTCCCGCAGCTTGCCAACCGAATCAACTGGCGTAACCATCGCAAGATCGTGGTCATCGACCGCAAGGTGGGCTACATCGGCGGCATGAACATAGCCGACCGTTATCTCGGCGACAAAGAAAGCGGAGCCGTCTGGCGCGACACCCACATGCGCCTCGAAGGGAAAATTGTAGAAAGCCTTATCTATGCTTTCTGTATCGACTGGAACTTCCTCAAGAAAGACGACCGACTTAAAGTAGACCCCATAGAGCTCCCCTCTCCGAAAAACGACACTGGCATGCAGCTCCTAACCTCCGGTCCCACCGACACCCGCAACAATCTGGAGCTCACCTTCCTGCGCGCCATTGCCGGAGCCACCAAGTGCGTCTACGTGGAAACGCCTTATTTCCTCCCTACCGACTCCCTGCTGCATGCGCTTGAAGCGGCTGCCTTGTCTGGCGTTGACGTCAGGATCATGTTGCCGTATAAATGCGACTCCAAGATGCTTCAGTATGCCGGCTTTTCTTATATCACGCAGTGCCTGAAGGCCGGAATCAAGGTGTATCTCTACACTCCCGGTATGCTTCACTCAAAACTTATGATTGTCGACGATTCTTTCGTAACCACCGGCTCCGTCAACTTCGACTTCCGCAGCTTTGAAAACAACTTCGAGGCAAACATCCTCATCTATGATGCGGCCCTCAACCGGCAGTTCAAAGACATCTTCTTCGCCGACCTCCAGCACTGCCGCAAGCTTACCCTCTCTTCCTGGAAGAAACGCCCGTTGATGCACCGTTTCCTTGAGTCGATCCTGCGGCTCCTCTCCCCCATTCTCTGACCCTCACGACCTTCAGAAGCCTGATGTAACACTTCGGGTCAAATCAGAGTGAGCCGACTGCACAAACATCTCGGCAAACCTCGGTTCAAATTTCATCTGTCATAACGCAAGAGAAAAGGCCATGCCTTTCGGCACAGCCTTTTCCGGTATCATAAGTCTCAAATATGAAATCTTATCTACGGGTATCGCCTCGCGATTACTCAGCCTTGGGAGCCTCTTCTGCAGGAGCTTCGGCAGCAGGAGCTTCTTCAGCCTTCGGTGCTTCCTCTGCGGGTGCAGCAGGAGCTTCTTCAGCCTTGGGAGCTTCCTCTGCGGGAGCCTCAGCCTTCGGAGCAGCTTTCTTGCGCGAACGACGGGTCTTCTTGGTCTTCTTGGCAGCGCCTTCGAGAGCGAGCTCGTTGAAGTCTACCAATTCGATCATACACATTTCGGCGTTGTCACCGAGACGATGACCGGTCTTGAGGATACGGCAGTATCCGCCCGGACGGTCGGCTACCTTCTCAGATACCACACCGAAGAGTTCCTTGACGGCGTCTTTGTGGCGAAGATAGCTGAAAGCGATACGACGGTTGGCAGTGTCGTCGGTCTTGCTGCGGGTGATGATCGGCTCTACATATTTTCTCAGAGCCTTGGCCTTGGCCAGGGTCGTGAAGATTCGCTTGTGGAGGATGAGCGAACAGGCCTGGTTCGAAAGCAGCGCTTCGCGGTGGGCTTTCTTGCGTCCAAGGTGGTTGAATTTCTTGTTATGTCTCATTTTAGTCTTTGTCTAATTTATATTTTGAAGTATCCATCCCGAACGACAAGTTGAGCCCTGAAAGCAATTCGTCGAGTTCGTTGAGACTCTTGCGACCGAAGTTGCGGAATTTCAACAGGTCGTTCTTGTTAAAGGCCACGAGTTCGCCCAGCGTTTCCACATCGGCGCTCTTAAGGCAGTTGAGTGCTCTTACGGAGAGGTCGAGGTCGGCCAGACGGGTCTTGAGCTGCTGACGCACCTTCAGAGCCTCTTCGTCGAAGTCGTCTGCATCGTTCTCTACCGGTGCTTCAAACGCGATCTTCTCGTCGGAGAAGAGCATGAAGTGCTGGATGAGGATCTTGGCAGCTTCCTTCAGTGCCTCAAGCGGATGTATCGAACCGTCGGTGAGCACTTCGAGAATCAGCTTCTCATAGTCGGTCTTCTGTTCTACACGGAAATTGTCAACGGCATATTTCACGTTTTTGATCGGCGTGTAGATCGAGTCGATGGCTATGATTGCCGGATCCGAAGCGTTGAGCATCTCGCGGTTTTCATCGGCGTTCACCCAGCCGCGACCTTTGTTGATGGAGAATTCCATCTTCACGGTAGCAGAAGGATCCATGTGGCAGATCACCAGGTCCGGATTCAGAACCTTGAACCCTACCAGCACATCGCCGAGATCCTTGGCGGTAAACTCTTCTTTCCCTGAGATGGTAACGACGGCGCGTTCGGTGTCGACGTCTTCCGAATTTCTGCGAAACCTTACCTGCTTGAGATTCAGGATGATGTTGACTACATCTTCCATCACTCCCGGGATGGTGTCGAATTCGTGGGCGACCCCGTCAATCTTTATCCAATTGATTGCGTAACCCTCGAGCGACGACAGAAGAATCCTGCGCATCGCATTACCGATGGTTTGTCCATAGCCCGGCTCGAGCGGACGAAACTCAAACTTTGCAAAGTTATTGTCGTTGTCGAGCATGATAACCTTTTCAGGTTTTTGAAATGCCAATATTGCCATGGGTCGCTACAATTTATTATTTTGAATAAAGCTCTACGATGAGTTGTTCCTTGATCGGTTCAGGGATGTCGGCTCTTTCGGGGATGTGGAGCAATTTTCCACCCTTGATGCTTTCGTCCCATTCTATCCAGGCATACTTGCTGTGGTTGAAACCTGCGAGCGCGTCGGCTATCACCTCAAGGCTCTTTGATTTCTCGCGTACGGCCACTACATCGCCGGGCATTACGTTGTATGACGGAATGTTTACAACCTTGCCGTTTACGGTGATGTGTTTGTGGAGCACGAGCTGGCGAGCTGCCGGGCGGCTCGGTGCAAGGCCGAGACGATACACTACGTTGTCGAGGCGGCATTCAAGCATCTGCAGAAGTACTTCACCCGTGATGCCTTTCTTGCGGGATGCCTTCTCAAACAGGTTGCGGAACTGGCGTTCCAGCACTCCGTAAGTGTATTTTGCTTTTTGCTTCTCCTTCAGCTGGAGACCATATTCCGAGGTCTTGCGGCGACGGTTGAGGCCGTGCTGACCCGGGGGATAATTCTTCTTTGCCAACACTTTGTCCGGACCGAAAATAGGTTCGCCGAACTTACGGGCAATCTTAGTTTTTGGGCCTGTATATCTTGCCATTTTTGTTTCAAATTTTACCGGACTTCCCGGGTTTCATTAGATTTGTGGCGCAGCCGCGGTCGTCGAGGAGACGGACCATTAGCCACATATCTGCGAAAGCTCCGGCAGTTTCCGTTTGGTTAAGATTGGTTAAGATTACTGTTGTTCTTTCTTTTCTCTTCTTACACTCTTCTCCTTTTGGGAGGACGACATCCGTTGTGGGGAAGCGGAGTAACGTCGATGATCTCCGTCACCTTGATTCCGG
>JAFLTX010000070.1 GCA_022509145.1 Muribaculaceae bacterium
TGCGCTTCACATCTGCCGTCCCTTACGCTTCTGTCCACAATGAGGGCGGAACCGGTTATAAAATGGTCAGGAGCCACACCCGGCGCTCTAAAAAGGGGAACACATACACCGTGAAAGCCCATCGGCGTAAATTCAACATGCCTAAACGTCAATTCATCGGCGACGGGCCCGACACCCAGAAAATTATCCGTAACGCTATTGAACAGAACCTCCAGAAGTTTAACCTCTCGTTACAAAATTTCATAAAACAATGAGAAAAAAGATTTTTAAGGCTATTGCCGAAGCTCTGGCAAAGGTCCAGGGTGTTAAATTTGTTGATCTCTGGAACAATCAGATCCAAACAATCAACGGCGGTTCCGCTTTTGCCGTCCCTGCCGTGTTTATAGAGTTTGAAGAGCTCAACTGGAAGCAGCAGAACCGGGGTGCACGCCGTGGCAACCTGGCTGTCCGTCTACATGTCATTACACGTGCTGTGGCCACTCATGGTTTTATGGATCCTAAAATTGACGAAGCCCTCGAACTGTTTGACCTGCTCGACAACATTAACGCAGTCATGCAGGGGCTCCGTGGCGAACACTTCACTGGCATTATGCTGACAACATCCGCAACCAACCACGACCATACGGAATTGATCGAAAGCGTGGAGCGGTATGTGCTCGGGGTCCAGGACATAACCGCAATGCGCCCCGTCGGCGTCGTCTCGGGGCTCTCTGGCGCTGTTCTGCCTCCTAAGTAATACGACACGCCCCCGGCGGTCTTCCGTGGCCGTCGGGGGCGTTTTTACAGCTCGTCAAATAGTGAGGGGAGTTCAAATTGCCGACTCTCTGGTTCCTGGCTTAGCCCCAGCATGTTCAAATAGGTGCGGTAGCAAATACCAAATTCCGGCTCTATCCAATGCCGCCACACGGCTTTGTAACATTTAGCCTGATTGCCGGCCTCATAATGAAGCTTGGTAAGGGCTTTCACCTTTTCAGCTCGTGCCAATGTGCTTTTGTGCCGTTTTTTCTTTGCCATTCGCCAATATTTTTGTATATTTGCACCGTCCTTTTACTCAAGGCCCGGTGCTGGCGCTGACTACTTCGGTAGCACGTTGGCCCGGCTTTTTTTATATATCCACGTCTGTGATACTTAAGGGGATGTTTTTCCACGCATTAGTGCCTGATCCGTCGCGATACTGGGCGCGTATGTAGCTGCGGGTCTCGGTCGGCTGATAGCTTTCCTCGATTATCTTAACCCCCTCCATAAAGCGCTCGTCGTTGCTTTCCTCTGCCATTTTCCGAAGCTGGAGCACGCGGCTCGCCTTGAGGCTTCCCTGTTTGTCTCGGCTCAGCAGACGCAGCACGGCCGACACAAGCGCCTTGCTCTTTTCATCTGTCGCCAGGCTTTCGATATAGGCGCGCACCATCGCTATGCCGTCCTCCACCGTGTCGCGGTACCCGTCAACGGTATTTACCCCCAACGTTATGCGCAGTGTGCTTTCGCTGTTGGTAAATGTATGGCTGAATTGTCCGCCGTCCTTCAGGCCTATGATTTCGGCTTTTGCCTCGAGAATGGCTTTGAAGTTCCCGAAAATGGTGTCCTTGACGGCCTTGATCCGCTCGCTCAGGTTTCGGAGTTCCGGAATGGCGGTCGCCAACTCCTCGTCGACGAGCTTTGCATAGTCCTCACGCTGCTGCTTGCGCTGAGCAGCTGCCTCCTTTTTCGCTTTTTCTGCCTTGAACGCTTCCCACTCGGCGCGTTCCTCAGCTGTCATTTTTACTGCTTCACTCATAGTTAAATGGGTATTAAATGGTTATTAAATTATTGTTTTGCCGTATCGGAGTCTGTCCTTTTACACCGGCCCGGCGTTTATTCTTCCTCCTCATAGTCCGGAGACTCAAAGTCAAGTTGTCCCGCTTCCTCCGCTGCCCACCACGCTAAGTCTTGCAATAATTCGACCTTGGTGTTGGTCTCCATGTCACGGGTAAGCTCACCGATAAACCTCTTAACCTTTTCGAGCTCTTGTTCCATTTGTTTACGCTTGTTTGATTGGTTCATTCTTGACGGCATCACCACCTCGAAACTACAGGCGTTGCAACACTCCAGGTCTGCCGGCTTTACCGGGTAGGGGTTGTTGCCTTGCCCCTCATATTCTTTGCCGCAGATGCAGCACTTTTTTAGTCGTTTCTCCATAAGCTTAAAATCTCGTCTATTTGTGCTTTGCTCGCAGATCGGTCTCCTAACATCAGATAGGCCAGCGAAAGCGTTAAAAGCCCGATACCCGCAATTGTCAGGGCAATTATTACCCAGATGATCGCAAAGGGCATCAGCCCCCGCAAAAGCCGTCTTTTCGTTTTTTGTTTCATTGTTTTTTAGTTTAGTGTTGGGTCTATCTCTTTCCCCGCTGTCAGCGCCTGCATCATCAGCGCATCGGTCATCGCGTTCACCGTTCTGGTGTCCTTTACTTTGTTGTTGAATGTCGCGATAAGGTTGCGAAGTCGCTCTCGCGGTATTTTATTAAAATCACTGTGTCCGGTCGCTCGGCAGGCAATCCCTTTTATTTTCCCTATCCCCTGCACCTGGTCGGTCTCTCGAAGCCACGCGCCTATGGCGGCAATTACCTGCTTCCGCAGTTTGTCAAGCCTGGCGGTGCCTTCTTTTTCGTTTATCTGGGTGCTGAGCTTTCCGCAAATATCTATAAGATCATGCGTGTCTATGTCCCGACTGCTCTCCACATCGTAGCTCCTGACGATAGCTCGTTTTGTCTCGTCATCCAGCCCCAGCACTGTGCAAAGGGTATGGAATTTTTTAAGCAGGTCTCGGTGGATCCGGTCCATCGTCTTATTCTCTTTTTTGCTCATTCTGGTAGTCATTTTATTTGTTCTGCCCAATATTCGTCGGCACCTTGCTGCCATATTATGAAGTCCTGACCTCCCTCGCCTTTGCTCGCATCCTCATAGCGTGTTGTCACAAAGGCTTTGAAGCCCTCGACTTTAATTTTAATGTCTGCGTCGTATCTTATGCTTTTGGCTATGGCGCCGGCAGGATCCTTGTTAGCCTTGTCGGCCTGGCTTATGAAAATGAAAAGTTTGTCCGGAAATTCTGCTTTGAGCTTCTTGAATTGCTCCATGTAGAATTTTGTAAGATATTGCACGCTGTCAATTACAATGATTTCCGGGCTTTTCCGCTTCCGCAGTCGTTCGTATAGCTCCGGGAGGTCCTCTTTGTTCAGCAGTATGATGCCGCTGCCTACTTCGGCCATATCCACGCGCTGCCATGCTTTTTGAAGCGATAGGCTCAACCCTTGCTCCAGCGAGTCATACGCCACGCGGCCAAACTTCGTCAGATACTTGCAGAGCTGGAGCGTGAATGTCGTTTTACCGCTGCCGCTCCCTCCCCAGATTATCCACGCCCCCCGAAGTTCCGGACGACCGAAACTCGCCAAAAACGGCCCTTCAAAATCTGCGGTCTCAAACTGTGCGGCCAGCACATTTGCGTTACTTATAGCTCTGCCCATGGTCCTTTAGTCCTTTAGCGGTCCGTACCCTTTTGCCTCTATCATGGTGTTAAAGGCCCTGAGTTTTGCATCCAGATCCTCGGCTGTGCTGGCTTCTATCCTTACCACCAGCAC
The DNA here is from genome assembly GCA_022509145.1 of Muribaculaceae bacterium. Taxonomy (GTDB): domain Bacteria; phylum Bacteroidota; class Bacteroidia; order Bacteroidales; family Muribaculaceae; genus Lepagella. Next base: position 3,611 of record JAFLTX010000070.1, read on the forward strand.
CCGGGCGCCATGCCGTTTCCCTGCCTTTACGGTCAGATCAAGCGGCATGCTTTCCTTCAGCCATTCATTCAGTAACAGGGGCACCCATTCGGGTATGAGGTGCAGTTTTGCAATATAGGTCATTGTGCACCTCCTTTCAGGGCTGCCCAGACGCTCCGTTTTACCCTCCGGAGGTCGCCGTCGCTCTGGTCCACTATGTTGTTGATCGCCTTGGTCTCGCTGACACCGTTGGCCACGCAGACGGCTGCAATGTCCTCGCTGTTCAGCAGCGGCAATTCAACGAATTTGCGACCGATACGGCTGTAAATTTCTGCATAACCCTTGCGGTTGAGACGGAGACCTTTTTCAATCCTCGCTTTCAGGTAGCTGGTCGACGTCAGGATTATGCCGCACTGTCCCTCCAGCTGATTGTACAGGCTGATGAAAAAATAAAGCACCTGGTCGCTCAGTTTGTCGGCCTCGTCCAGAACTATCAGCGGAGACTCCTTGCGTTTCAGAGTGTCAACGATAGTGTCCATCATGTCGCTCACGGTCGTGCCGCTTATGGTCGTGCCCATGTTCTGGAGCAGCTTCTGCATGAAGGTGCGACGGTTCCAATACTCCGAGCAAACCATGTGGTAAACATTCCTGCCTTGGGCGGTGTAGTTCTTAATGGCCTCGGTCTTGCCGCTTCCGGCGTCTCCTATTACGGCTGCCACCAATGAATCGCGCTGGGCGCTATCCAGTGTGAAGGTCATAGTGCTGTATGCCCTGGTCTTGACTACTTGCCAGCCCTTGGTCTCGGTCGTCCCGGTCTGCGCCGCTATGCTGCGCCACATCTCGTCGGCAATGGTCTCCCAGTTGCCTGATAATATTTTGCTGATTGTGGCGCTGCTTACGCCGTTAAGGCTGTTGGCTGCTTTGTTCTGGCTCCCCTTTTGGGTACAATAGGCGCGAAGCAGCTCCGCGATCTGTTTTTTCTGTTCCTGCGTCATGTCCTTTTACTTTTAGAAAATTGAATAATCATTTGTCTTGTATTCGCTGGCGTCTGTCTCGGCGGCTCCCTGGCCTGTGATCGGCACTTCGACCGTCTCGAACTCCAAATCTTCTATGTCCGCCGCTGCCAGCCTTTTCATGCTTCTTTGGTCCTTATGCTGTCCCCGGCTGTCGGTTAGCAGCAGTCTGTCCTCTATGCTTCCGCGTAGCGCCGGCGTGCCCGCAATTAACTGCTCGGTTCTCTGGTGGTCCAGGGCAAGTCGCTCCGACACCGCGGTCTCCAGTTGTTTGTTGAAATTCCTTACTCGCTCCAGCTGCTCGGCGTCGCACTCCTTGCGGTCCGCCAATGCCATCGGCTGCACATACTTTTCCTCAAGCATAAACCTGCGTGTGCCGTCCTCACTTACTGCCAGCACTTCGCTGAGGTCCTCCGGGTCATACTTCACTGTCCACCGCTCGCTACTGTGCTCGCGGAAGTTCAGATCAAAGCAGTCATAATCACGCTTGACCCCTAAGATCGTGGGGCGTAGTCCCTGACCCTCCAGGATGTTTTTAAATCCTGTTTCAGCGCCGAAGTTGAGGAGGTATTGTTCACGGCTCAAAGGCAGACGGCGGTCAGCTGGCAGGTTCCCCAGCAACTCCATGAAACGCTCACGTTTGGCCATACGCTCCAGACGCATAATTTCATCAATCTGGGCTCGCACCCCTGCTTCATCCGGGAAGTGGTGGCGTTTTCGGTTCAGAGCGTCACTGTTCGGCTGTCGTTTCGGGTTGCTTGTTATTCCGAACCCGGACCAGTTGTTGAGCCGTATGCAGTAGGTTGTGTTAAGGTGGTTGAAATAGGGCTCTACGGGCTTCGCCTTGGCGTTGTGGGCCTGCGCCGGAGTTACATGCAACCCCATAACCGAATAAATGCCCTGCATGGTTTTTATGGCATAGCGGTCGCTCTGTATCTGGTTGGCCCGAAGCATTTCTCCGGTCAGCTCCTTGCTGTGTTGCGCCGCGTCTCTTAAAGCAGCTTTAATCAGTTCCGGACTTTCGTGTGTGCCAACTGCATAACCTATTGGATAGTCCACACATGGGTCAAGCACTACTACCATGGTCATGCGGTTGGTGTAGGTCGTTATTCTATGCCCTTTTTTGTCGGTCTTGGTGGCCTGGTAGAGAAGCTCCACCGTCCAACCGTCCAGCGACCACATCAGGAACGGGGCGGTCGGGCGGCTTCGCTTCACCTGCATTGTTTTATTATTTCTAAAGTTCGACACTCCTAAGCGCCCGGCACTGGTGACAATGTCCAGCTTTTCACGCCATACCCCCACCGCTGCCGGTGTTATCTCTTTCCAGTCTCTCGCTTTGGCCATACGGTTGTAACCCTCCGCGATCAATGTGTCGGTTAGGTTGTTGGGATGGGCCAGCAGACATGCCAAATAACTCTCCTGGTCTGCGGTCAGAACCTTGCCGGCGTTTTTATTAAGATACTTGCCCGATATAAAGCAGTCGTAACCCTCGGCTACATACTCCGCAAACTTCATTTGCAGACGCCTTGCGCTTCCGGGTAAAGAGTGGGGGAAACTGTCGGCCAGACGGGGAAGTGCCGCCGCGGCACGTTGCCAAAAGTCTTTGGCCGCTGTGGCTTTTTTCCCGCTCTTTTGCCGTTTGCTCACATGGGCGTCCCAACATCTGCGGAAAGCATTCATGATAGCCGCGTTACTGGCATACTCCAGAACCTTATCCTCCGGCAGGTGTCTGCCGTCGCTGAGCACATAGCTTTGGAAATAGTCAAAGGCTGCGCCGTCCGGTTCCACCGTGTCCACAAATTCGCGGCTCTCTGCTTGCTCCTGCAAATCGGGATAACGTTTATAAACTTCCGTGCGCCATTTCAGCGGCAGACTCTCCACCGAAAAAAGCGCCTCACGCCCGTTCCCTCCTTTGCGCACCTGCTGAACCTGTCCTTTTCTCACCAACGCTTTAAGGTTGGCGGTGGTTATTATGCGCCCGGTCAGTTCGGCGTGGCTTATACAGATTGTTCCGTTAATTCTCTCCATAATCAAAGGCTTTCAGCGTAAATTTGAATTTCCGACAGCTTTGGGAGGTTTACATCCTGCCAGCGGCCCAATTCTGCACCCTTACGGTCAAAGAGAATCACTTCTCCCGTGCATTTGTCTGCCTCCAGCTTCACCCCGTTGTCAAAGTATTGAACCATCAGGGCGCGGCCTTCCTCCGTGACGTTGTGCATTGTCTCACATTCCGGACAATGAGCCATCGCTTTCCCCCCATACTGGCTTATTGCGCTATAACGAATCTTTCTGGCCTTTTCCGAGTCTCTCTGATAAGTCAGCGACAGATACACCAGCTTGGGGCTGCATTTGAAAGTTTTGGCGAGCTTCGCCTGGCTCTGTTTCGTTACTTCTATGTAACTGGTTTTTCCTGTTTTCATGTCCTTTTACTTTATAGGGTTATTGTTATCATGTCTAAGATGTTATCGGTGAACATACTATTGACCGATAAAATTGCTTCCTGCACATTGTTCCGGCGCATCCAGGCTTTTGCCCTGTTTATGGCCGTCGATTTGTGCGAGCCGTCAGGGATAAGAGCTTCCAGATTATTGTAAAGCTCGTCGAGTAGTTCAAAATAATAGCGTTTCATATCCTTTTACTGGTTAAAATTTTCATCTAATCTTGTCAATCTGCGCCTTTTTTTGTATTTTTGGCAATCGTTCCCATAGGAACACGGTGCAAAGATAGTATGAAATTTTCATACTACAAAATAATTTGTTGAAAATTTCATATTTTTAATCTTATGAATGAAAATATCAGATTTATAGAACTCCTCGATGAGTTGAAAGAGCAGGGGTTGACAAAGGGGTATGTTGCAATAGCAGAACAACTTGGAACAAACAAGGCTGCTATTAGCGACATAAAGGCGTGTCGTAAAAAAATCTCGCTCGAATTATTGCGGAGTATGAAATCGTCATATCCAAAAATTAGCCTTGATTGGATAATTACCGGAGAGGGAGAAATGTTTGAACCGGAAATAACGGATGTGCCTGTGGTTAATAAGAGAAATGTTAAAAGCGACTTATCCAAAACTCGGCCTCGTATCCCCATTGACGCAGCTGCTGGTTCGTTGTCGTTTGCACTATCGGCAGTCAGTGAAAACCAATGCGAGCGTTATCCAATTATCCCTCAGTTCCCCAAATATGATTTTACCATCATAGCTCGCGGCGATTCTATGGAGCCGGAACTTGAATCAGGTGACGAGTTGGCTTGCCTTTTCGTGAAGGAGTCTTCGTTTATTCAATGGGGGCGCGTCCATGTCCTCGACACTGAGCAGGGAGTCGTAGTTAAACGAGTATTCGACAAAAGAGATTTTATTTTATGCAAATCGACAAACCCCGATTATGAACCGTTCAAAATCCCTAAAAGTGAAGTTTACCAGATGGCTTTGGTTGTAGGAGTAATTCGTCGTTATTAAGTAGTATGTATGACACCCTCATATACCCTATGATACCCCAAAAATAGGGTTTTTCGCTTTTTTTCGCAGACATTTCAATGCCATTTAATATATTAAACGCCTATTATCAGAGACTTAAACGAATTTAACATCCCAAATTTAACGGTCTAAATATGGAATTAAAGGGGTGTTAATCGCCCGTTTTTTGCTGTTTTAATACAAAATTTTAGCCTTATGGGGGTTGTTACATATAGATAAAAGTACCCCCAACTGTATCCCCAACTGTATCTCCAACCCATTTTTAAAAACGAAACGTACACAATTTTTGCCCCCTCTTTTTATCA
>JAFLTX010000071.1:0-5348 GCA_022509145.1 Muribaculaceae bacterium
TTGCACTGACTGGCACCGGTAAGATCAAAAGAAAACATGCTTACCACAGCCACATCTTGACGAAGAAATCAAAGAAGCGTAAACGCAACCTTGACCACACCACATTGGTGGCATCGGCCAACGAGCGTCAGGTGAAATCACTTCTCAACCTTCGTTAAAAAACATCAAACAGGAGATTCCAAAGAAATCTCGAATTAAAAATTTATTTATTAACCGGGCTTGGAGCCCAAAGAGTTCTGCCCGCAAGGGAGAACCGCTCCGGTTCAAAAATTTTTAAAAAAATGCCAAGATCAGTAAATCACGTTGCATCACGTGCCAAAAGAAAAAAAATTCTTAAACTCACCCGCGGATATTTCGGCAGCCGCCGCAATGTCTGGACAGTAGCCAAGAATACCTGGGAGAAGGGTCTTACGTATGCATATCGCGACCGCAAGCAAAAGAAACGCAACTTCCGCGCTCTCTGGATACAGCGTATCAATGCGGCAGCCCGCACAGAAGACCTCTCTTACAGCAAGCTGATGGGCCTCATCCACAAAGCCGGTATCGAGATCAACCGCAAGGTGCTCGCCGACCTGGCCATGAACAATCCCGAGGCTTTCAAGGCTATCGTAGACAAGGTGAAGTAAGGAAAGATAAAAAAGATGCCACATCAAAGGCAATCGGGAAACTCATCAAATTAAATGAAATACCGAGACAAGTCGTGTCTTTGATGGCGGGCCCCAACCCTCAGGGGTTTCTCGCATGAGAACAGGCGGATTACAAAGGAGATACGGCCCTCAAATCCTGTCAATCGGAGTTTCATCACGCTCCTTTGGTGTGGCTTTTTTAGAGAAAATACGGCAGAGAGCAAGCGCAAGCTTGGCTCCCTGCTTTTTTTGAATAGAGGAGGTTCTCCATCGATATTTATTGAATGGGAGACTCCGCACCTTCCCCAAATCGCCTATTTGAGCGATGCAGGAATAGAAGAGAAAAAACTTTAAAATCAATATATGGAAACGAAAAACGTAAAAGACACATTGCTCGAGCGCGTCTCGATACGCCGTTATGAGAGAGAGGCGATTCCCGAGGAGAAGATGCAGTTTATCTTCGATGCGATTCGCAACACTCCCACCAGCTACAACGGGCAGCAGTTTTCGGTGATCGACATTTCAGACCAGCCGTTGAAAGAGCAGCTCTATGAACTGACCAACCAGAAGCAGCTGAAGACGTGCAACCGCCTTCTGATCTTCTGCTCGGATTATAACAAGATTTCTCTTCTGGCGCAGAAGAAGGGCCTCGAGGTGCCGGCTATCACCGACACGATGGACGGCGTGGTGATCGGTATAATCGACGCTTCGCTGGCCATGATGAGCGCCGTGGTGGCAGCCGAGAGCGTAGGGCTCGGCACAAACTGTGTGGGATATCTCCGCACGGTGGATCCGGCGAAGGTGGCTGAGCTGCTGAAACTGCCGAAGGGAGTATTCGTGGTATGCGGGCTGGCGATAGGCGTGCCGCGCGAGCATCCCGACCTCAAGCCGAAACAGCCCGTGGAGGCTGTGGTTTTCCGCAATTGCTATCAGCAAGATGAGGCGTTGCTCACCGAGCAGCTCGGCGCTTATGACAGGGAAGTGAGCGAATATAACCTGCATCGCGCAGGGGGCACCTCGACCAACGACTGGGTGGCCCATATCCTTGGATATTACGACCACGCCACGAAATACCGGATCCTTGATTATCTGAAGGATCAGGGATATGATGTGAAGAGATAAGGAAATGAGAACGGCGCCGATTTCGGCGCCGTTTTTTTGAGTGGTTTAACCTCTTATGGGAGTGGTCGCTCGGGACGGCAATCCTGCTACAAAATTCGGATTATCCCAGTGCGGCCAATGAGGGTTCGGGTTAAGATTTGAGGGCTTTGGCGAAGGAATCGCGGAGGCCGATGGTCTTGTTGAAGACCAGGTGGTCCGGAGTGGTGTCGGGATCGACGGTGTAGTAACCTATGCGCTGGAACTGGAAGTGGTCGCCGGGCTTTGCGTTGGCAGCGAGCCAGGGTTCCACCATCACGTTTTCGCGCACTACCAGCGAATCCGGATTGAGAAGGTCCCTGAAGTCTCCTTCGGCAGACGACGGGTCTTCTACGTTGAAGAGGCGGTCGTAGTCTCTCACCTCCACCTTGACAGCCGTGGGGACAGACACCCAGTGAAGCGTGCCTTTCACCTTGCGGTCGGCCTGCGGCATTCCGCTCTTGGTTTCGGGGTCGTATTCGGCATAGATCTCCTCTATTTCGCCGTCTTCGTTTTTCTTCACGCCTGTGCACTTGATGATGTAGGCACCTTTGAGGCGCACCTCTTTGTCGGGAGAAAGACGGAAGAATTTCTTGGGAGGATTCTCCATAAAGTCGTCGCGCTCAATCCAGAGTTCACGGCTGAAGGGCATCTCGTGCGTGCCTTCTTCGGGATGCTCGGGATTGTTGTCCATCGTCACCGTTTCGGTCTGCCCTTCGGGGTAATTGGTAATGACCAGCTTTACCGGGTTTACCACAGCCGAAACGCGGGTGGCGTGGTCGTTGAGGTCTTCACGCACGGCGTGCTCGAGGAGCTCGATATGGTTGAGGGCCTCATATTTTGTATAGCCGATTTTCTTGACGAAATTTTTGATTGCATCGGGAGTATAGCCGCGACGGCGCAACCCGCAGAGGGTAGGCATGCGGGGATCGTCCCACCCTGAAACGAGCCCTTCCTGCACGAGCTGGAGCAGCTTGCGCTTGCTCATAACGGTGTAGGTGAGGTTAAGACGGTTGAATTCAATCTGGCGGGGGCAATACGATTCGTCGGCCAGCAGATTCACGAAATACTCATAGAGCGGGCGGTGAGGCACAAACTCGAGGGTACAGATCGAGTGGGTTACGCCTTCGAAGAAGTCGCTCTGGCCGTGGGCGAAGTCATACATCGGATAGACTTTCCATTTGGTGCCGGTGCGCCAGTGGGGCTTGTTGATGATGCGGTAGATCACCGGGTCGCGGAAATGCATGTTGGAGTTGGCCATGTCGATTTTGGCGCGGAGCACCATCGAGCCTTCCGGAAATTCACCTGCATTCATGCGCATGAAGAGGTCGAGATTCTCCTCTACGGGACGGTCGCGATAAGGGCTGTTCGTGCCGGGTTGAGTGGGAGTGCCTTTCTGGGCGGCGATCTCTTCAGAGGTCTGCTCGTCAACGTAAGCTTTCCCTTCCTTGATGAGACGAACGGCGAAATCAAAAAGCTGGGGGAAGTAGTCGGAGGCGTAGTAAAGCCTGTCTTCCCAGTCGAAGCCGAGCCAATGGATGTCTCGCTTGATGGATTCTACATATTCGGTGTCTTCTTTCTGGGGGTTGGTGTCGTCGAAACGCAGATTGCAGGTGCCACCGAACTTTTCAGCGGCGCCGAAGTCCATGATGAAGGCCTTGGCGTGGCCGATATGGAGGTAGCCGTTGGGTTCTGGCGGAAAACGGGTGCTGAGTCTGCCACCGTTCTTACCTGCCTCGAGGTCTTTTTTTATCTCTTGTTCAACGAAATTGAGACCGCCTTCGGTCACTAATTCATCCTTTTCCAATAAATCTGTAGCCATCTTTTGCTGATATTTTCTGCAAATTTAATGATTTTTTTGCAGATACCCATTGAAGTTAGTAATTTTGTAAGAATTGACGAAAAATATGAAAACGGGAAAAATACGCAAGATAATACTGGCGTTGGTGCTGGCAGTGATAGGGTGCGGCTCGCTGATGAGCGCTCCCCAAGAAGACGCCGGATCATATTTTACCATCAACGAAATAGACGACGCTCTGTTTGAGAGAATCAATGGGAAGTCTTACAAGGCCGACTGCAACGTGCCGTTGGAAGAATTGCGGTATATCACCGTGGCCTATTGCGACTTCAACGGCGAGACCCGGAAAGGGGAGATGATCTGCAACAAAGCGATAGCCGACGACCTGATCGATATCTTCCGCAACCTGTATGCCGCCAGCTATCCGATAGAGAGGATAGAGCTTATAGACGACTATGACGCGGAAGACCGCAAATCGATGGAGGCCAACAACACCTCGTGCTTCAATTTCAGGAAGATAGCCGGTTCGAAGACACTCTCGAAACACGCGCTCGGTCTGGCCGTAGACATCAATCCGCTCTACAATCCTTTCGTGAAGAACGGGAAATCGGGGCGCAAGGTGTCGCCGGAATCCGGGGCACCCTACGCCGACCGCACAGCCAAATTTCCGCATAAGATAGATACCAACGACCTGTGCTACCAGGAGTTTGTAAAGCACGGGTTCAAGTGGGGCGGCAACTGGAAGTCAGTAAAGGATTATCAGCATTTTGAGAAGTAACGGCCAAAACAGCCGGATAAACAAACCAGGGAGAACGAGAAGCGATGAAGGCGAGAAACCGCAGGGTTTTAGGATGGATGGTCGTGGCCGTGATGGCCATGGTCTTCGCCGCCTGTCGCACCACGAAGCACGTTCCCGACGGTGAATATCTGCTCGACAAAGTGTCGGTGAAAGTAGACGGGGAGAATCCCTTCAGCTCGGAGGAACTGACGACATACCTGAGGCAGCTCCCCAACCATAAGATGCTATGGCTCACCAAGTTCAGGCTCGGAATCTACAATCTCAGCGGGAAAGACAGCACCAAATGGCTCAACAAGAGGTTGCGGGCTTTGGGAGAGGCCCCGGTGATATTCGACACGGCTCTGACGGCAGCCGGTGTGGAGCAGCTGACGCAGGCCTTCGTAAACAAAGGGTATTTGAGCGCGGAGGTGACGGCCGATACAGTAGTTACAGGAAAGAAGAAGATGAGTGTGGATTACCGCATTCAGCCCGGCGAACCCCACAGGATTGCCACCATAAGCCGAAAGCTACCGGAAGGAGAGATCGGTGAAATCCTCGGCGGCGACACCGTGATCACGGCTATCGAGCCCGGTAAACTTCTCGACATATCCCTGCTTGAGGCCGAGCGTGAGCGCATCACACGCAAACTTCGCAACGAGGGTTTCTATACCTTCAACAAAGAGCTCATAACCTTCAGCGCCGACACTACGGCAGGAAGCCTCGACGTAGACCTCACCATGACCGTCGCCCTCCCCGAGAGCAAAGACTCCGTGAGAGCCAAGGTGGAGAGATACATTGTGCGGAAAGTGATCTACGTGACGGATTATGACGGGAGCGGCGCGCCAAACCTGACGCCGATCGACACCGTGACCTATCGGGATATAGAGATTTTCTACCGAGGGAAGCAGTATCTGAGACCGTCGGTGCTTTGGGAGAACAATTTCATCACCCCCGGCGAGCCGTATAACGAAGTGAACGTGCAGAAGACCTACAACGCCCTCTCGCGCTT
>JAFLTX010000071.1:5448-6766 GCA_022509145.1 Muribaculaceae bacterium
TACGAGAGCCTGAGCGGCAATCTCGACGGCCTTATCAACGACCGTTATATGGAGTATTCGCTCGATCTGCGGTTGAAGTATCCGAAATTCATGCTTGCTTTCCTCCGCGATTCGTTCAAGCGCAGGGTGACCGCAACCACGGATTTCAACCTTTCTATAAATTATCAGGAGAGGCCGGAATACACGCGAATCATCTCGACCCTGGGTTGGAACTACCGCTTCTCGGAACCCCTGAAACGCCAGCGGCACGTGCTCACTCCGATCGACATCAATTACGTGTATCTACCCAAATCGACCTACGATTTCATCGACCAGATAGCTCCCGACAACCCGTTGCTGCGCTACAGCTACGAAGACCACTTCATAATGCGGCTCGGGTATTCTTTCTATTACACCAACAAGCGGCAGAGCCTGCCGTGGCAAAACAATTTCCAGAGCAACATCTTCACCGTAAGGGCGAGCGCAGAAATCGCCGGCAATCTGCTGTTTGCGTTGAGCAATATCTTCCGGCCGCACCACGATTTCAGAAAGACACCCTATAAAGTGTTCGGAATCCCTTATTCTCAATATGTGAAGGCCGAGGGCGAATTTGCGATGCTCCACATCTTCGATATGCGCAATTCCATAGCGTTTCAGGCGATGCTCGGAGTGGGTTATCCTTACGGCAATTCCGACATAATGCCTTTTGAGAAAAGGTTTTACGGCGGTGGAGCCAACGGTGTGAGAGGGTGGTCGGTGCGCACGCTCGGACCCGGCGCATTCCCCGGCAGCAATTCCGTGAGTGACTTTCTGGAGCAGTGTGGCGACATACGCTTCAAGATGTCGGCCGAATACAGGGCCAAGCTCTTTTGGGTGGTGGAGCTCGGTGCCTTTATCGATGTGGGAAATATTTGGACTATAAAGAATTACGAAAACCAGCCCTATGGAGTGTTCCGTTTCGGAGAGTTCTACAAGCAGCTTGCGGCGGCGTACGGATTAGGTATAAGATTGGATTTCAACTACTTCCTGCTCCGCTTCGACCTCGGTATGAAAGCGCATAATCCGGCCCACGGAGAGGAGCCGTGGCCTCTGATCCATCCGAGATGGCGCAGAGACAGCGCGTTCCATTTCTCGATAGGTTATCCTTTTTAGAAGCCTGGAGCAGGCTATGAGGATAAAGCCCGGATGAAAGTGAGGGGAGCGGAGTTGAAAACGGAGGAATTTTTGTAATTTTGCAATAGAAACGCGAAAGAAGAATGACGACATTAGCGATATTTGATGCCCAGCAGTTTGTGGAGTGGTTTACTCAGAACGCCAACTACCTGTTTGTGTTCCTCTT
>JAFLTX010000071.1:6866-8021 GCA_022509145.1 Muribaculaceae bacterium
TGGGATATTGGCTGAGCCTGAAAGTGCCGGTAGATAAGCTGTTTGACAAAGTGGAGCAATATAACGGGTATCTCACTTGGGCCGGCCTTGGACTGGGTGTGCTCATAGTGGCCTACCTGCTCTGGAACGCATTTAAAAAGAGAAAGACCTCAACAGATAACGACCTTAAAAATTGACTATGAAAGTAGCACCCTCATTATTGTCGGGAAATTTCCTGAATCTAACCCCCGACATAGAGATGATAAATCGCTCGGAAGCGGCGTATCTTCACCTCGACGTGATGGACGGAGTTTTCGTGCCCAACATTTCATTTGGATTTCCGGTGATGCAGGCCGTCGCCAGGGAGTGCAGGAAGCCCCTTGACGTGCATCTGATGATCGTGGAGCCGCAGAAGTGGATCTCGCAGGTGCGCGACCTCGGAGCGGAGATAATGAACGTGCATCAGGAAGCTTGCGCGCATCTCCACCGCACAGTGCAGGCCATCCACGACGCCGGAATGAAAGCCGGGGTGACGCTCTGCCCGGCCACGCCGGTCAACACCCTGGTGGATATAATCGAAGACGTGGAGCTGGTGCTGATAATGTCGGTGAACCCCGGCTTCGGGGGCCAGCCGTTCATACCTCATTCCGTGAAGAAAGTCAAGGAACTGCGGAAACTGATCGACGAGACCGGCTCAAAGGCAATGATTGAGGTTGACGGAGGTGTCAACGAGCAGACCGGGCGCCTGCTCAAAGACGCGGGCGCCGATATCCTGGTGGCCGGAAGCTACGTATTCTCCGCACCTGACCCTGAAGAGAAGATAAGGGTGCTGGCCAATCTCTGAGCCAAAATGGAGAAGCAATGATATAAGCGCCAACAAGATACGGAAAAGAGTAAAGTCGGCACAAAGTTTGCTCTTAAGAAATGATTTTTCAAAAAAACACCAATGGGAACGAGAGAAATCAGCATAAAAGGAGCAAGAGTAAACAATCTTAAGAATATAGATTTAAAGATACCCCTCGACAAGTTTACGGTCATCACTGGCGTAAGCGGGTCGGGGAAATCGTCGTTGGCGTTCGACACATTGTATGCCGAGGGCCAGCGGCGCTATGTGGAGAGTCTGTCGGCCTACGCCCGTCAGTTTTTGGGACGTATGCCGAAGCCCGATTGCGACTA
>JAFLTX010000072.1:0-3547 GCA_022509145.1 Muribaculaceae bacterium
GTGGTAGAGCGCAAGTTGGCGCTGAGGAGGTATCTTTGACATCGATAGCAAGAAAATCGAAGTAGAAGAAGAAGAACTCCGCACACACGTACCCGACTTCTGGGAAAACCGCGACGCAGCCGAGGCCCAGATGCGAAAAATCAAAGAGCTGCAATTTTGGATCAACTCTTACGACGAGCTTGAAAAGCAGGTGGAAGAGCTCGGTCTCTCGTTCGATTTCCTCAAGGAAGGGCTGGTGACCGAAGAGGAACTCGACGCCCAGTATGCCTCCACCGTTGAGCTCATCGAGAAGCTCGAGCTGCGCAACATGCTCCGCCGCGAGGAAGACAAGCTCGGAGTGGTGCTCCGCATCAACTCGGGCGCCGGCGGCACGGAGAGCCAGGACTGGGCCCAGATGCTGATGCGTCTCTATCTGCGCTATGCCGAACGCCACGGCTACAAGGTGTCGATTGCCCAACTTCTCGAGGCCGACGATGCCGGCATCAAGTCGGTGACAATCAACATCGAAGGCGATTACGCCTACGGCTTCCTGAAGAGCGAGAACGGCGTGCACCGCCTGGTGAGGGTGAGCCCCTACAACGCCCAGGGGAAGCGCATGACCTCGTTTGCATCCGTTTTCGTCACCCCGCTTGTCGACGATACCATCGAGGTGGTGGTGCAGCCAGCCCTCCTTTCATGGGACACTTTCCGCTCGGGAGGCGCCGGCGGCCAGAACGTAAACAAGGTGGAATCCGGCGTGCGTCTGCGCTATCAATACACCGACCCCTACACCGGCGAGCAGGAGGAGATTCTGATTGAGAACACCGAAACCCGCGACCAGCCGAAAAACAAGGAGAACGCCATGCGTCACCTGCGCTCCATCCTCTACGAGAAGGAGCTCAACCACCGTCTGGCGGAGAAGGCGAAGGTGGAAGCCGGGAAGAAGAAGATTGAATGGGGCAGCCAGATACGCAGCTACGTCTTCGACGACCGCCGCGTGAAAGACCATCGCACCAACCATCAGACCAGCGATGTGAACGGCGTGATGGACGGCGACATCGACGCCTTCATCAAGGCCTACCTCATGGAATTCCACGACGACTGACCCTCCCCCGGAAAGTAGGGCCGCCCGTGGCCGGCCCACGAAACGCCTTCCAGGGAACGATTGCAAGCACCGGGTGAAGGCCCTATTTGGTGGAATTTGAATTTTTTATTAATTTTGCATGTCTTTTTGGACCCTCGGGGTGTAGCGCAGTCCGGTTAGCGCACCTGGTTTGGGACCAGGTGGTCGAAGGTTCGAATCCTTTCACCCCGACAAGATGGTATGGCATCCCTCCCGATGCCATACCATCTATTTATCCCTGCTTCCGCCGGGTTCAGTTTGTATGTTCGCCCTCTGAATCGGGTGCAAACATACAAATTAGATTTTTTGGAGGTATTCCACCAGGTTGTCTTCACGCTCGAGGCCCATCTTGCGGCGCAGGCGGTAGCGGTTCATCTCCACGCTCTTCGGCGAGATGTTGAAAATCGGCGCTATCTCCTTGCTCGAGAGGCCCATGCGCAGATAGCAGCAGAGTCGCCGCTCCGAGAGCGACAGGCCCGGGTGAAGCTCGGCCAGATGCTTGGTGAAGTCGGCATAAACGATGTCGAAATTCTGATTGAATTTCTTCCAGTCGTCATCGTGGCTGATGTTTTCGTGGATCATTGCCTGAATCTTGTCGAGCTCTTTCTTGAGGCGCGGGGAGGCCGTTCCTTCGGCAGCCACGCGCTCGTGGAGCTTGTTGAGCATCCCCGAGATGTCGAGCAGAATCTCGTTTTTCCGGATTACGTTCATCGCCGTGTTGCTGAGCTCCGAGCTCTTATGCTTCACGTCGAGCTCAAGCTGGTCGCTCTTCAGGGCCGCAATCTCATAATCTTTCTTAAGTGCTTCTTTTTCAGCCTCTCTACGGAGCAACTCCATCTCGGCTTCCTTCTGCGCCCGAATCTTGCGCGCTTTCCGGTCGGCGATGTATTTCAAGAGGAAATAGACCCCTATAAGCCCGGCGATGATGAGGATGATATAGACGGCCCAAGCCCACGCCGAGCGGTACCAGGGAGGCAGGATCTCGAAGGGTAGCTCCGATTCGGCCGTCTCGCCGGTAACCACGTTGAGACTGCGGACTTTCATCACATATTTACCCTCCTTCAGGCCGGTGTACTCCTTCGAAGTGAGCTCGGAGGGAGTAGACCAATCGCGGTCGTAACCCTCGAGCATATACGAGAAGAGCACACCGTTTTCATAACGATATTCCGGGGCCGCGAAGTTGAAAGTCAGCGAGTTGTGCTTATACGGAAGCTTCAATTTCGGTTCTGCGCCGCGTGGCAACCCCTCGAAGAGGATTGAGTCGCCCGAAAGCAGGCTTTCCACAAACACGCCGTTTTTCCACTTCCCGGCGGGATGGTCGGAGAGGTTGATGCTGTAGAACCCCTCCTGATGCGACACGAGCATGGTGTTGTCGTCGAGAAAACCTACGTGCTCGAAGCCCGGGATGAGCGAGGAGGCCACGCGTTTGAGGCTGACGGAATCCACCTGCATATGGCCCTGGCTGTCGCGGGTCATCTTCCAGACGAGCTTCGGCGAAAAGGCAAACGACACGCCGCTCGGCAGAGAATAGAAGTGGGCCGGAAGGCGCAGGGGGATAAGATTGGAGAGATTTTCATCTTTCACGAGGCGCCCGTTTTTCTCCGGGATGAAAAATTCACCAGAGGCTGTGGCGATGCGCAGTTTTCCGTTATAGATGGCCAGCGAATTGTCGCGTTCGTTTGGCAGACCGTCGGCCGCCGTGTAGAGTTTCACCTCGGAGAAGCGCCTGAGGTCCGGAGCGAGCTTCAGCCGATAGATACCTTTGATCCAATGGGCGAGCCAGATGGTGCCGTCAAGGTCTTCCACAAACTTCCCCCCGGCGTCGTCATATCCTTCTATCTTGCCGCGGCTAACCCATCTTCCACCCTCTTTTTCAAGAAGATAGAAGCCGGTATAGGTTGAAGCCAACGCCTTCCCGGGGTATTTCTCGAGCCGGCTTACATACCAGCTCCCCTCCGGGATGCCGTCGATTTTCATCGGCTCTCCGGCACCGGGGAGAAGGAAGAGGCCGTCGTCGGCCGACATGAAAATGTCGCTTCCCACCGAGTCAAGACCCCAAACCTGGCCGCTGTGGGTGCGCCTCAGCTGCGGTGGTGTCACCTTTCCGGCAAAGGGGTATTGTGTCTCGAAAAGGCCGCGGTTGGTGGCCAGATATAGCGTGTTCCCTTTAAGCATTGAGGCATAACCGGCGCCGGAATCCGACGACGAGCCGAGAAGGTTGAACACCGACGAATCTATCATCGCATACCCGATCCCGTTGTCAAGGCATAACCACAGATTTTCCGAGAAATCGAAGCCGAGGCCGAGCACGGTGTTGTCTTGAAGGCCGGTCTGCTTGTTGATGTAAGAGGTCTGCATTGTCTGGGCGTCGACCACCACAGCCCCGTCGTTGACGGTGCCGAAGGCATAGAGGTTGTTGCTTCGGGCCGCGCTGAAAGCCTGGTT
>JAFLTX010000072.1:3647-7848 GCA_022509145.1 Muribaculaceae bacterium
GTGATAAACACCTTATAGTCACCCTGAAAGGCGAGCCTCCCTTCGGCAATCTCCTGCACATGCCAGATCTCGGCAAACTCCCTTTCGGGCGGAGGCACCTGGTCAACCATCGACACATATCGGGTGGTATGGCGTTCGGGGTCGCTCTCAAAGTAGCCGAATTCGCCCGAGCCGCCTACGTAGACGCGACCGGTCTTGTCGTCGGCAAGCACAGTGCGCACCGTGGTGTAATTGGGGAGCCTGAAGAGCCTCCAGCGTATTCCGTCGTAGCGGAGCAGCCCGTCGTGGTTGGCAAAAAACATTCGTCCGAGGGGATCTTGCGACACAGCCCAGTTCTGCGAGCTGGCCCCGTAGGTCTGCCGTGTGAAGTTTCTCACCGGTGCAAATCCTACCGTCTTTGCCGGAAGAGGCAACGAAAAAACTACCTGCAGCAGTAAAAATATGTAGAATAATATCCTTCGCATCGCACTTTTTGAATTTCCTACCGCAAATCTCAACATTTTTTGCTATATAGAGTGCATCGGAAAATATGTTGTAAAACATATTTTTACATAAGTTAACGAATTTTCAGGTTGTTAAATTTTATGAAATATAAATGTTGAGTGGTAAAAATTTGTTAATGTAGAGTTTTTTTAGAGTCAAATCGGGCCGAAATATTTGCAACAATATTACACGCGAGTTAATTTTGCAGCATAAAATTTCCAAAAACGATTGCAGCCATCTGCAACCTTCTTTCTACGATTAATTACGAGACATGAAAAAGCTCTTATTTTTACTTACATCATTAACGATTATTTCATTTGCCGCCTCGGCAGAGAAAATCACCGGTACGGTGACCGACGTGGCTGACGGCGAGCCTCTCATCGGGGCCACCGTGATGGTGAAGGAGAACGCCGGGGGCGGCGGCACGGCCTGCGACCTCGACGGCAACTACACCATCGAAGCCAAACCGGGCCAGACACTGGTGGTGTCGTATATCGGCTACAAGGCTCAGGAGAAGAAGGTGACCGCCGGCGTCACCACCATGAACTTCGCCCTCGAGAGCACCGCCGAGATGCTGCAGGAAGTTGTGGCCATCGGTTATGGCACCGTGAAGAAAAGCGACCTCACCGGTTCGGTGTCGACCATCGGCAGCGACAAACTGAAAAACACCCCGTCGTCGTCGCTTGCCAACGCCCTTCAGGGCCAGGCGGCAGGTGTAACCGTCAACTCGCTCACCGGACGCCCGGGAGCCCAGGCTGAGGTGAGAATCCGCGGCGTCGGCACCATCAACGGCGCAAGCCCTATTTACGTGGTTGACGGCGTTATCACAGACGACATCTCCTTCCTCTCGCCCAACGACATTGAACATACAGAAATCCTCAAAGACGCCTCTGCCACAGCCATCTACGGTTCGCGCGGCGCCAACGGCGTAATCATCGTAACCACCCGCGGTGGCAAGAAACAGCAGAACGCGCGCGTAACTTTCGACGGCTACATCGGTTTCCAACGCCGCTGGAAGAAACTCGACGTGATGAACGCCGAGGAATTCAAAAACGCCTACATCAACATCAACACCGCCGGAGTCGAGCGCCAATATTACGAGAAGAACGGCTTCAACAAGTGGCTCCAGCTCTTCATGGGCGTGGGCTCGTCTGACTTCTATCCCACCGTCTACGACCCGGAGAAGAACCCCACCGGCTTCGACTACTCGCAGCAAGACACCGACTGGCAAGACGCCATCTTCCGCAACGGCCTGATTCAGAACTATCACCTCTCCCTCGAAGGAGGCGGCGAGCAGTTCACCTACAGCGCCTCGGGCAGCTGGTTCGGCCAGCAGGGTATCATCGTGGGCTCAAACTACAGCCGCTTCACCGGGCGCCTCAACACCAGCTACCAGGCGTTCCCCTGGCTCAAGATAGGCGAAAACATCAGCTTCATGGCCTCCGCTGCACGCAACATATATGAAAGCGGCGACAACAACAAAGAAGCCGGCGCCAATATCATCGCGGCCGCCTTCGCCATGGCTCCCTGGGACCCCACACACTACCCCGAAGGCTCCGTAAACCGCAAGGGTCAGGACCTCGGCGGCCACATCGCCGCAGGCTCAAACTTCAAAAACGTAACCAACCCCTTCAGCATGATCGAATACAGTCATCCGAAGGTGCGCAACGAGCGCTGGGTGGGCAACGTTTACCTCGACCTCACTCCTATTAAATACCTCACGCTCCATTCGAGCTACAACTTCGACTATCGCCTCACCACCGACAAGAGCTTTATGGAAGACTACCTCGTCTCCAGCTATGACAAGCGCGACAAGAACTTCCTCGCCTCGTCGATGGCACGTCAATATTATTGGAACGTCGACAACATCCTCACTTACGCCCGCGCCATCGGCCCGCACGACTTCTCGGCAATGGTGGGCTACACTATAGAGGAGTACAACTACTACTCGATCGGCAACTCCGGCTCTTCGATCATCAACCCCGTTGAGAACAACTGGTATCTCTCGCAGGTTACCGACGACTTCGGCACCCCGAGCGACGGAGTGGCACGCAACCGCCGCCAGTCGTGGCTCGGCCGTATCAACTACAACTACGACGGCCGCTATATGGCCACCGTAAACTTCCGCGCCGACGGTTCAAGCAAGTTTGCCGAGCATCCCTGGGGCTACTTCCCCTCCTTCGCCCTGGCATGGAGAATGAGCAGCGAGAAATTCATGCGCGACATCACCGCCATCTCCGACATGAAGCTCCGCTTCGGTTGGGGTAAGGTGGGCAACGACAACATCGGCAACGACGCCTTCATCCTCAATATGTTCAACGACGGGCCCACGTTCGTAGGCTACCCCTTCGGCATGAACCCGACCATCGCCAACGCCGCCGCCGTGCTTACCTGGATCAACAACGGCGGCCACTGGGAAAACACCGAGCAATGGAGCCTCGGCCTCGACTTCGGCTTCTTCAACAACAAGCTCACCGGTAGCATCGACGGCTTCATCCGCAACACCAACGACATGCTGATGGCCGTAAACGCCCCGGCCCACGTGGGGAACCGCTACGCCGGCATGGCCAACGTAGGCCGCGTGCGCAACCGCGGTATCGAAATCTCGCTCGAGCACCGCAACACCGTAAACGAATGGTTCCACTACAGCGTGGGCGGCAACATCTCGTTTATCGACAACAAGCTCACCCAGCTCAACGGCGGCTCGCCCATCTACACCAACCACAACCAGGTGCAGGTGGTAGACCTCAACTATCCGCTCTACTACTACTGGGGCTACAACTACGACGGCATCTACCAGACCGACCAGGAAGTGCTCGACTACCTCTATGGCTACGACGCCTCGACAACCCCCTACCACGCCGGCGACACCAAATATCGCGACAACAACGGCGACGGCATCATCGACGACAAAGACCGCGTATACCTCGGAAGCACCATACCCAAGGTGAACTACGGCCTCAACCTCACCGCCTATCTCAAAGACTTCGACATCACCCTCTTCTTCCAGGGTGTGGGCGGCAACAAGATCTACAACCAGATGCGCGAACGCCTCGAAAGCGAGGGTGCCACTTCGGTGCTCTCCCCGGTGATGAACGACATCTGGACCCCCGAGAATCCCGGCGGCTCCATCCCCAACCCGCTCAACAGCGTGAACTACAAGCCCAGCGACCGCTTCCTTGAAAGCGGAGCCTATTTCCGCCTCAAAAACCTGCAGGTGGGCTACTCCCTCCCCGACAAGGTGCTCGGCAAGAGCGGACTTAAAAACTGCCGCTTCTACGTGCAGATCAGCAACGTCTTCACAATCACAAAATACAAAGGTTACGACCCCGAGGTTAACGGCGGCGTAGACTTCGGCAACTATCCGCAGTGCCAGTCGTTCCTCTTCGGCGTAAACATCTCGTATTGAGAAGCTCCCACATCAAAATTTCACACGAAACCTCAAGCATAATCACAATGAGAAGAAATATAAAATATCTGATCGGCGCTCTGGCCCTCTGCGGCTGCGGCTCATTGACTTCGTGCAACGACTGGCTGATGGAGGAGAGCCCCGGCAGCACCAAGCTCGAAGACTTCTTCACCTCGGGTGAGGCCTGCATCCAGACGATCAACGGCTGCTACACCCCGCTGATGTGGGAATTCAACAGCACCTACTACAACGAATGGATGATCGGCGACATCGCCAGCGACGACGCCCTCAAGGGCGGCCAGAATGTGG
>JAFLTX010000073.1 GCA_022509145.1 Muribaculaceae bacterium
GAACTCGACCAGGACATCAAGGTGGTTATCATCGACTTCGACAACGAGAAGAAGCGCATCGCCCTCGGCCTCAAGCAGCTCCTGCCTCATCCTTGGGACAGCCTCAGCGAAGAGGTTAAGCCCGGCGACCGCATCAAGGGTAAAGTGGTGGTTCTCACCGACTACGGCGCATTCATCGAAGTGCAGCCCGGCGTTGAAGGCCTTATCCACGTGAGCGAGATGAGCTGGAGCCAGCACCTCCGCACAGCACAGGACTTCCTGAAGGTAGGCGACGAAGTGGAATGCGTGGTTCTCACCATCGACCGCGACGAGCGCAAGATGTCTCTCGGCCTCAAGCAGCTCCGTCCTGATCCGTGGGAAAACATCGAAGAGAAATACGCTATCGGCAGCAAGCACACTGCAAAGGTGCGCAACTTCACCAACTTCGGTGTATTCGTAGAAATCGAAGAAGGCGTTGACGGTCTGATCCACATCTCAGACCTCTCTTGGACCAAGAAGATCAAACACCCGTCGGAGTTCACTTCGATCGGCAGCGACATCGACGTTCAGGTTCTCGAAATCGACAAGGGGAACCGTCGTCTCTCTCTGGGCCACAAGCAGCTCGAAGACAACCCCTGGAACGACTTTGAAAACGTCTATACCCTCGGTTCGATCCACCAGGGCATCATCACCGATATGGTTGACAAGGGTGCTTTGGTATCGCTTCCCGGCGGCGTTGAAGGCTTCGCCACTCCGAAACACCTCGTTAAGGAAGACGGCAGCCAGGCGCAGAAGGGCGAGACTCTCGACTTCAAGGTGATTGAGTTTAACAAGGACAGCAAGCGCATCATCGTGAGCCACAGCCGCATCGCCGAAGACGCCAACCGCGCCGAACGCCGTGCAGAGCGCTCACAGAAAGCTCCCCGCAAGGAGGCTGCCACTGATGCCGCTCCCGCCATCGAGAAGACTACTCTCGGCGACCTTGAGCAGCTCCAGGCTCTGAAAGAGCAACTCAAGCAGAACGAAGGCGAATAAGTAACCGCAGACTTCACTGAATGTTAAACCCGAAGTTTTTACTCGCCTTGCTGACGGTGGTCGCCGGAGCTGCGTTCGCCTCCTGCAAAGAGAAGGAAGTTCCCGAAGAGAATGCGGTAGAACTCCCCGTCGAGAAGGGAGTGGCGCCCCCGGTGTTCGACCGGGATTCAATCGGGAACCACGCCGACAGTATTCCGAAAGCCACGGCTCAGGAAGTGGGCTTGAAAGAGGATTAATCGAAGGTTGAACAAAAAGTTTTTATCATCTGAAGCAAAGTTGCAAGATTTTTTGTAACTTTGCTTCTGATTTATCAGGCGGTTGCCGCTAAGCTTTTCCCGGCGATTGGCTCCAGGCGACTACTCCCGACAGCAGACTCCGAATGATGAAGACTCTTTGCAGATGGTTTTTGATAGCGGCGGCGCTCTTTTGCGTGAGCGCACCGGCACATTCTGCAAAGGTTTGGGAGATGCTCAGGGTGGAGAAGGTTGACGGTCGCCACGTGGTATCAGACAACGAAATCGAGATCAAGACAGCGCCCGGGAAAATCTATGTGAGCACCACCAAACATGTAGGCATCAAAGTCTTTACGATTCTCGGCAGTGTGGTTTCCGAAACCACTCTCTCGCCCGGGAAACACAGTTTTGACGTGCCTGCCCATGGAGTCTATATCATCAAAGCCGGTGACATCACCTGCAAGGTGGCAGTTTAAAAACGAAATTTAACCTAAATTCTAATACCTTAAAAGTAAAAAGAAATGAACATTCCAGATTTAGATTGGAAAAATCTCACGTTCTCCTACACAAAAACCGACTACAATGTGCGCTGCACTTATAAAGACGGCAAATGGGGAGAGATTGAAGTGAGCGATTCCGAATACCTGCCTCTCCACATCGCGGCCAGCTGTCTGCATTACGGCCAGGAGTCGTTTGAAGGCCTGAAGGCTTTCCGCGGCAAAGACGGCAAAGTGAGAATCTTCCGCATGGAGGAGAATGCCAAGCGCTTCATCCGTTCGGCCGAAGGCACCATGATGGCTCCCATGCCCGTGGAACTTTTCTGCGAAATGGTACGCAAGGTAGTGAAGCTCAACGAGCGTTTCATTCCTCCTTACGGCAGCGGTGCTTCGCTTTACATCCGTCCGTTCGAAATCGGCATCAGCCCGCTCATCGGCGTGAAACCGGCCAGTGAATACATGGTGATCATGCTCGTCACTCCCGTTGGTCCTTACTTCAAGGAAGGTTTCAAACCCACCAAGGTGTGCATGAGCCGCGAATACGACCGTGTGGCTCCCAAGGGCACAGGCTCAATCAAGGTAGGCGGCAACTACGGCGCTTCTCTCGTTGCCGGCGAAAAGGCCCACAGCCTCGGCTACAGCGTAATGCTCTATCTCGACCCGAAAGAGAAGAAATATCTCGATGAGTGTGGTGCAGCCAACTTCTTCGCCATCAAGGATAACAAGTACATCACTCCTTATTCCGAATCCATCCTCCCGTCGATCACCAACATGAGCCTCGTGGAGCTGGCCAAAGATCTCGGAATGGAGGTTGAAAGAAGGCAGATTCCGGTGGAAGAGCTCAAGACTTTCGAAGAGGCTTCGGCTTGCGGCACGGCTGCCGTTTGCTCGCCGATCTCTGAGGTGCACGACCTTGACACGGGTGAAAAATACGTATTCAGCACCGACGGCAAAGCCGGTGAGGTTACCACCAAGCTCTACAACAAGCTCCGCGCAATCCAATATGGCGAAGAGCCCGACACTCACGAATGGTGCGAAATTCTTGAGGTAGACTGATGCAAGGCAGCAGATTTGTTGAAGATATCATACACCGACAGATAAAAGATGAGGAGCTGCAAAGGCTCCTCGTCTTGCATTCGGAATGTGTGGCCCGCAAAAGCGTGGACCTGGCGAGGCGTCTTGGAATCAATGATCCCGAAAGGCTGCAATTCATCTTCGATGCCGCCATGCTTCACGATATCGGCATAGTGAAATGCAACGCGCCTTCAATTCATTGTCATGGCAAGCTCCCTTACATTTGCCATGGTGTGGCCGGAGCGGAGATTCTAAGGGCTGAGGGCCTTGACGAAAGATATTGCCGGATATGCGAGCGCCACACCGGCTCCGGGCTCACGGCAAAAGAGATTGCTGAAAGAGACCTCCCTCTTCCCCGGCAAGATTTCGTGCCCGAAACCCTTGAAGAGAAGATTGTCTGTTATGCCGACAAATTCTTCTCCAAATCAGGCGACCCCGCGAAGGAGAAATCGCTCGAGAGGGTAGAGGCCTCTATGTGTCGCCATGGAGAGGCAAGTCTCGAGCGTTTTCTTACTCTGAAGGCCGAAGTGGACCCTTGAAAAAGCGAAACCTCATTCCCTTCTGGCCCCACCGGTGAACCGCCGGCGCCGATGCGTTGTTAATAAATTATAGAAGCTTTTTATTTGGCTGACAGTTTATGCAAGGATATTTATCAATAGGTGTTTTTATCGACGGCGGATATTACGCGAAGGTAAATCGCGCGTTGAAGGGGATTGAAAATTCCATAATAAGGGTGAGGTCGCTTTTTGATTTCATCAGCACGCGGCTCGCCAAGTCGGAAGGGGTGGACCCCTCGGATTGCCAGATCACCGAAGCGCATTACTTTCGTGGCCGTTACCGGGTAAAGGATGCCTACGACAAACACCTATTATATAATGAGCGGCGTTTTGAAGACACTCTGATCGAAAACGACGTCATTTTCCATTACAAGCATCTCCGCGAGGTGGAGAAAGACGGACAGGTGCAGGTGATAGAGAAAGGAATCGACGTCTGGTTTGCTCTTGAAGCTTATGAGCTGGCCACGTTCCGCAAGTTTGACTATGTGGTACTCATCACCGGCGACGCCGACCATGAAATGCTGATCAGAAAACTGAAGGCTCTCAAAACCAAGACGGTGCTCCTTACATGGAACCTGACCGATGTCGACGCCACTTCGCCGCTGCTGAAGGAGGAGGCCGGCCACCATTGGGAGCTCTCACACATCCTTGAAGAGAACCCGTCGCTCAAGAAAGGGCTGCTCTATAAACTCAAGGAACTCCCCGGCGACCATGGGGAAGGCCTTTTCTGATAAAATCAACCGATGCCGGTCTTTTGACATCCAAACATCAGGGATTCTTTCATCTCAAAGATCACCAATCATTTCACATTAAACTATAGCGAACATTAACATTAAAACAATAATAAGATGAAAAAATTAGGATTACTCGGCTTATTCGCAGCTTGCGCCATCGCGCTCACGGCTTGCCAGGAAACTTCTGAAAGAAGCGATGCAAATCTTGTAAACAAGATTCAGAATCATGAGGCTCTCACCGCTGAAGACTACTCACGCCTCATTGAATACACCGGCGCCTATGCAGAGAAGGCCCAACCGTTTGTCGATATGATTATCAACGACCAGGAGGCCGAAGGTCAGGCCGGTCTCGACAAGCTGAATGCCGAATACCCCGACATCGACCTCTTCCGCAACTGCCTGAAACGCACTCCCGCTTCCAAGCTCTCGGAAAACGATCTCCAGGAAGTGGCCAAGTATGCCGGCTATATCGAATTCAGCGCCCCCGCAGGTTATGAAATCGTTACCAATCCTGATGCGGCCGGTCTTGAAGTGGCTGCTCCCGCAACCGACAACGGCGTTGTGGCCGGTGCCGTTGACGAGGTGAAGGTAAAGGAAGATTGATGGATGAGATTTTAATATGTTTAAGAGCATATTTTTACATATCCAAAAATGCCGATTTTAGCAAATTGCAAGTAAACGATTTGAATTTTTGACAAAATGAAAGGTGTTGGTTGCAAACTGACACCTTTTTGCATCTTCTGTCAAGCTAAACCCCCCTTTCGCGCTTTCTTTTTGTTTTGGAGATTACGACCTTTTGTATTAATTTTGTTGCAGAAAACGCGAGAGCGCGTATAAGAATTGGCGGGGCAAGCAAAACACCTCTGACTCTTAATCTGATGCCGTGAGAATTTGAAAGCCTTTTTTAGTTAAGCCTGAATGAGAATAAAAGTTTTGAGATTGAGTATAGAATAAATGACCTGATCTAATACGTGAAACGCAACCGCTTGCCCCGCAATTCAAAACCTTAACACCTGACTAAACGATTTAGGCCGCCTTCAATTTTTATTGAATGCGGTCTAATTGTTTTGTCTGTGAATCGCAGCCGATACATTTTTTTCAGCTTATTTGGCTCCCACTCTCTCCCTGAAGAAAACATTCGGGCAGATTTCCCCCTTTCTTCCGGCTCTCTGTCATCCCCGTTCTTTACCGTTGTAAATCTTCGCCTTAAATAAATGGCATAGATTTTGCGTTATCTTAAAGGGAAAATTTCGCTATTTTTTTATTAAATTTGCGGAATATTCCACCACCGTGAAATTCTCGTAACCTTAAAATCTTTTAAATCAGGAGTTTTCGGTGGCGATTATAAATATTATAAAAAAGTAAACAAGAAGCAGTATATAATATATATAATATATGTGTGGAATTGTAGGTTATATCGGTTCCGGAAACGTCTATGATATCCTTATCAAAGGTCTTCACCGTCTGGAATATCGTGGCTACGACAGCGCCGGGATTGCATTGGTAAACGACGCAGGGAAACTCGCCGTCTACAAGGCAAAAGGGAAGGTGCATAACCTGGAAGAGTATTGCAACGACAAGCCTAAAGAAGAGGCCGTGGCCGGTATCGCACACACCAGATGGGCCACCCACGGCGAGCCGTCAGACCATAACGCACACCCTCACTACAGCGAAGACGGCAATCTCGCACTGGTGCACAACGGAACGATCGAGAACTACCAGCTCCTCAAAGACGCCCTCATTGAGCAGGGATGCACTTTCAAATCGGAGACAGACACGGAGGTGCTCGTCCAGCTCATCGAATATATCAAGGTGAAAAACGACTGCTCGCTGCTCGACGCCGTAAGGAAGGCTCTCCACGAAGTGGTGGGCGCCTACGCCATCGCGGTGCTTGAGAAGGACAACCCCGACACCATCATCGCCGCCCGCAAGAGCTCCCCGCTCGTGGTGGGTATCGGCGACGGCGAATTCCTGCTCGCTTCGGATGCGACGCCTATCGTGGAATACACCAAAGACGTAGTCTACCTCAAAGACGAGGAGATAGCCATTCTCCAACGCGGCAAACCGATTCAGCTGGTGACCCTCGAGAACGAGAAGGCCGAGATCGACGTCAAGAAGCTCGAGCTCTCCATCTCGCAGCTCGAGAAAGGTGGCTTCCCGCACTTCATGCTCAAGGAGATCTTCGAGCAGCCGAAGACTCTGCTCGACTGCATACGCGGCCGGGTGATAGACAACGGCAAGAAAGTGATGGTAAACGGCGTGATCGACAACAAACTCAAGTTTATTCGCGCCAAAAGAATCGTCATCGTGGCATGCGGCACATCGTGGCATGCGGCGCTCATAGGGAAATATCTGCTCCAGGACATGTGCAAGATCCCTGTGGCAGTGGAGTATGCCAGCGAATTCCGATACAGTCGCCCCGTGCTCGACAACAATGATGTCGTGATTGCCATCTCGCAGAGCGGGGAGACCGCCGACACTCTGGCAGCCGTGAAAATCGCCCGCAAGATGGGTGCGTTCGTCTACGGCATCAGCAATGTCGTGGGCAGCTCCATCCCCCGTGAAACCGACTCCGGCACCTATATCCACGTGGGTCCCGAAATCGGGGTGGCCTCCACAAAGGCATTCACCGGCCAGGTGATGGTGCTCACAATGCTGGCGCTCAGCGTGGCCCAGCTCCGCGGCACCATGACCGACAAGGAGATCACCGAAATCGCGCGCGAGATCCTTACCATACCCGAGAAGGTAGACAATATTCTGAAGACTCTCAACGAGAAGGTGAAGAATATGTCGCTCATATATACCTATGCGCGCAACTTCCTATATCTCGGCCGAGGCTATTCATATCCCGTGGCGCTCGAAGGAGCCTTGAAACTCAAGGAGATATCCTACGTTCATGCCGAAGGATATCCGGCCGCCGAGATGAAGCACGGGCCGATTGCCCTCATCGACGAAGAGATGCCGTCGGTAATCATAGCGCCCAAGGACCATCTGTATGATAAGATTGTCAACAACGTTCAGCAGGTAAAGGCCCGCGGAGGGAGCATCATAGCGGTGGTGACCGAAGGCGACGACCTCATCAGCCAGATAGCAGACCACGTGCTCGAAGTGCCGAAGGTTTCTGAATGCCTAACCCCGATTATCACCAGCATACCTCTGCAGCTGATATCCTATTATATTGCCATCAACAAGGGTAAGAACGTGGATATGCCGAGGAATCTGGCCAAGTCGGTCACCGTGGAATAAAGCGCTGAAGAAAAGGGGAGAATAGAAAAAATTGAAAAAAGCGAAAATATTTTCAAAATAATTTTGTGGAATTAAAATTAATTGTTAATTTTGCACTCGATTTGCGGGCGAGTGAAAATTCGCTTGCAGATGAAAAGCCTCTTTAGCTCAGTTGGCCAGAGCACGTGATTTGTAATCTCGGGGTC
>JAFLTX010000074.1 GCA_022509145.1 Muribaculaceae bacterium
GGATAGGTTCATATAATCCGAACACTAATCCTGCTACAATAAGTTTAAACTTCGAACGGGCTTTGTATTGGATTGAAGTGGGCGCACAACCCACCGACACAGTTCGCTCCATCCTCTCCAAGGAAGGCGTAATGCTGATGAAACACCTCAAAGGCGGTGTGAAGAAAGGCGCTTTCACAGAAGAAGAAGCACAACGCAGATTTGAAGCTTGGAAGGCAGACCGCCAGAAAGCAGCAGAGTCGAAGAAAGCAAACATCAACGCCAAGAAAGCCGAAGACGTAAAGGCACGCCTGGAAGCTGAAATGGCAGTCAACAAGAAAAGAGCAGAAGCCGTAGCCCGCAAAAAGGCAGAAGCCATCGCCGCTCAGGAAGCTGCAGCAAAAGCTGAAGAAGCTCCCGCGGAAGAAGAGGCACCGGCAGCAGAAGCTGCTCCCGAAGCTGAAGCTTAAAGATTAAGCGATATAGCGGCCGATTAGTGTAGCGGTTAGCACGCCACCCTCTCACGGTGGAAACTCGGGTTCGAGTCCCGGATCGGCTACAAGAAGAGGAAGCAATCCATCGAGGATTGTTTCCTCTTCATTTATGCTGTAAGAAATATTGGTAGATTTGGCCGGTTTGAAATTTTGATCACAAAGGAGAAAATACCGACAGCACTCCCCTCCCATGCCGGCTCATTTAAAATTAGATTTTAAATTTCAATCTAAAAGTCTTATTTTTGCAATGGATAAAACTGACCGCTGGAATTGACGCTCCTTAATTCTGGCCACAGAGGTCAGGATGGAAGTTAATTTGAAAAATATTTAAAGTAAATGTTGACAGTAGACTGCATAAGCTTCTCTTATAAAAAGGGTTACCCGGAATCTGCCGAGGGAAACGGAGGCGGATTCGTATTCGATTGCCGGTTTCTCAACAACCCCGGCAGGTATGAAGAATACAGGTCGTTGACGGGGTTTGACAAGGAGGTGGTGGATTTCCTGCACCAAAACTCCGACATCGATGCTTTTCTGGTAAAGGTGTGGGAGATTATCGACGAAGCAGTGGAGGTATATCAGGCACGCAATTTCACATCGCTCCAGGTGGCATTCGGTTGCACCGGCGGCCAGCATCGGTCGGTTTATTGCGCCCGGCAAACGGCAGCCCACCTGCTTGAGAAATTCCAGGGAATCGGCGTCAACGAAATCCACAGGGAACAATAGCGATGAAAGGATTCATATTGGCGGCAGGTTTCGGCACGCGACTCAAACCGTGGACCGACTCTCACCCAAAGGCACTTTTTCCTGTTGATGGGAAGCCGATGCTCGGACGTGTGATTGAGAAAATGCAAGCTGCAGGGATTGCCGACATCACCGTAAACTGCCATCATTTCGCTGACCAGATAATCGATTATATCGGGAATCATTATCCCGAGGTGAAGGTGATCGAGGAGGAAGGCGAACCACTCGAAACAGGGGGAGCTTTGCTCAACGCCCGGCCATTGCTTGACGGGGACGAGCCGATATTG
This sequence comes from Muribaculaceae bacterium, assembly GCA_022509145.1. GTDB lineage: Bacteria > Bacteroidota > Bacteroidia > Bacteroidales > Muribaculaceae > Lepagella. The sequence continues at coordinate 1,502 of JAFLTX010000074.1, forward strand.
GTGCACAACGTGGATATCCTTTCTAACGCCGATTTCAGGGAGCTTGAAAAAGTGCACCACGAGAAGGGAGGAATTGCCACCCTGCTCGTAAGCGACCGAGACAGTTCGCGCAAGCTGATTTTCTCGCCGGAGATGCGCCTCAGGGGGTGGCACTCGTTGAAGGATAAAACCTATAAGCCTGCTGATTTCTGCCCTTCCGGCGACGACAGGGAATACGCTTTCAGCGGCATTTATATTGTGGCACCCGAGATCTTTGAATCGATGCAAAAAAATGGATGGAAAGGTAAATTCCCGATAATGGAATTCTTCCTTTCCACCCTATCTTTCAATAATATACGGGGTTATTGCCAGTGCGAACTTGAAGTTCGCGACATCGGCAAGAGCCGTGTGTCGTAATGCATAGGCTCACATAGCCTACGGGTCTTTTTCAGCATTCAATCAGCGGCTGCGGGAGTTGTATTGGCAGATGCATCCGGCAATAAGACTTGCCACGGCGAAACCGCCCAGCCACCAAGTGAGGGCGACACCGGTTGTGAAACAGGAGGCAATAAGGAGCCCCGAACCGATGATGTAGAGGATAATAGCTAACGTTTTCATAGTATCAAAGTTTTAAGGTTTTACTATAAAACATTCCAGGGGCAGGATAGTTCAGGGAGCCACCATATTTCTGGAGTTGTCAGAGGGACCGCGAGGGAACACCCGGAGACAAACCTTTGATTGATGGTATTCGCCGGGAAGTATGGCGAAAGGGAAATTTTGGAGGAGGGGGGTCAGTGATTGCGGAAGGTAGTGATGGCGAAAGGCCGTGATGGCGAAAGGCCGTGATGGCGGGTTCAGCTGCGGAGGTCTGACAACTGAAAACTGACAACTGACAACTCCTACGGTTCAGAGTTCTGCGGCTTTGAGCTTCTCGGCGTTTTCGGCGACGATGAGCTTGTCGATGCACTCCTGGATGTTGCCGTTGACGAATGCCTGCAAGTTGTAGATAGTGAAGTTGATGCGATGGTCGGTGATACGTCCCTGAGGATAATTATAGGTGCGTATTTTGGCCGAGCGGTCACCCGTGCTTACCATCGTTTTCCTCTTTGAGGCAATATCTTCGAGATATTTTGAATGTTCGCGGTCATAGATAAAAGTGCGAAGACGGGCAAGAGCACGTTCCTTGTTCTTGGGTTGGTCGCGCGTCTCGGTACACTCTATCAGTATCTCCTCCATCTCTCCGGTGTTGGGATTTTTCCAGTTGTAACGCAACCGCACGCCGGATTCAACCTTGTTTACATTCTGGCCGCCGGCACCGCTCGAGCGGAACGTATCCCATTTGATCTCGCCTTCGTGGATTTCCACTTCAAACTCCTGGGCCTCCGGAAGGACGGCCACGGTTGCTGCCGAAGTATGCACCCGGCCTTGGGTTTCCGTTGCCGGCACGCGTTGCACGCGGTGAACCCCGCTTTCATACTTCATCACCCCGTAAACGCCTTCGCCCGTAAGATTGAAGATAATCTCCTTGTAGCCGCCCGAGGCACCCTCGGAAACAGATGAAACGGATAGCGACCACCCTTTGCTCTCGGCAAACTTCTGATACATCCTGAAGAGATCGCCGGCGAAGAGAGCGGCCTCGTCGCCACCCGTGCCACCGCGGATCTCAACTATGCAGTTTTTGGCATCGTCGGGATCCGACGGAATGAGAAGCAGTTTTATCTCCTCTTCCTGCTCGGGAACGGCCTTGGTGGCGGCATCGAGCTCGTCTTTGGCCATCTGCCTCAACTCCTCGTCATTTTCAGTGGCCAAAATCACCTTCGATTCCTCTATCGTGTCAAGGAGCGCGCGATAGCGTTTGGTGGCTGCGAGAAGCTTCTCGAGGTCTTTATATTCTTTGGTTAATTTTACGTAGCGGGGTTGGTCGGCAATCACGTCAGGGTCGGTAATCAGAGTAGAAACCTCCTCGAAACGCGAGTCGAAGCCTTCCAAACGTTGCAAAAGCTGGTTTTCTGCCATCTCTATATTCTATGAAATTTCTGCAAAATTATAAAATTTCAACTTATTGACCGCGCTTCGCAGTTCAATAAATCGGCTCAACGACCCGTCTGACTCCAACAACTCCGAGAGATTTCTCAACGCCAAGGGGATACTTTCGATGAAATGCGGTTTCCCCTCCTTGAGCCCCCTCAAACCGTATGCCCCGAGAGTCTGAATCATGCGGAAGAGAGCCCAAAAGCCCACATTCCCGCGAATAATTTCGGGAGCAGCGGGATAATATTCGCCCATCAAGGAGGCGTATTGGTCTATCAGCAACTCCCTTTCTTCGCGGGAGAAATTAGCCTTGGCCTGCCATGCGAAGGATACAAGGTCGTAGATGCCGGGACCATATCTTGCGCTTTGATAGTCAATCAAAACCGGGTCTGGATCGAGCATGATGTTTCGGCTCTGGAAGTCACGATACATCAGGCCCCAGAGCTCCTTCGGGAAAGCCAACAGCCGCTCTTTCAAGACGGTGAGCTCGGCCCTCAGTTTTTCAAAGTCAATCTCAACCGGCACGCGGCTAAAGAGATTTTCTATGGCATAGTTGAAATCGCCTTCTATCAAGGATACATCCAACGGCGGGAACTCCACCAGGCCGCCCCATTCGCCGCAGGGCAAGCGCTGAAATCTGAAGAGCAAGCGCACCACGCTTTTCAGGAGGGATTTCCTCTCCTCTCCTGTACGATTGTGAGATTTGATTACCGAAAGAAGATCAGTGTCGCCCAGGTCTTGAAGCAGATACGCCCTCTCGCCCGGGAGAACGGCAAGAATTTCCGGCACCGGGAGACCTTTCTCGCGAAGATATCGGGAAAGGAGAATGAAGGTGTGATTCTCTTTGATGTTGTCGGAGATGCACATCACCGCCGAGCGACCCTCCACCGAAAGGCGGTAATATCTGCGGGCCGAACCCGACTCCTTGAGCACTTCTATATGCTCCGGAGCGAGCCCGCTCCATTGCCGAGCAAGCTGAGATGCAGCCAGTTTTATATAATCATTCATCGGTATGGGTTGAAGGCTGAGAGGGTCAGCCATTCGGGTTTGCGATTTGCTATGCACAAATTTAGATAAAAAATTTGTTTTGAAAAATAAATATTTATAATTTTGTGAGTTGTAAAATAGTATAACTTTTTTTAACTCATGGGTAACATCAATAATTACGATTTCAAAGGTAAAAAAGCTATTGTTAGGGTTGACTTCAACGTTCCCCTTGACGAAAACGGAAAGATAACCGACGACACCCGCATCCGCGGCGCGTTGCCCACTCTCAAGAAGATACTCGACGAAGGCGGCTCGCTCATCATCATGAGCCACATGGGTAAGCCGAAAGGGAAAGTGAACGCCAAATACAGCCTGTCGCAGATTCGCGAGGATGTAGCCAAGGCGCTGGGTACCGACGTGAAGTTTGAGCCCGATTGCGCCAAGGCCCATCAGGCCGCTGCCGACCTTAAGCCAGGCGAGGTGCTCCTGCTCGAGAACCTCCGCTTCTATCCCGAGGAAGAAGGGAAACCCGTAGGAATCGAAAAGACCGACGAAGGTTACAAAGAAGCTGCCGAAGAGATGAAAAAGCGCCAGAAAGAGTTTGCGAAAATCCTGGCCGGCTATGCCGACGTTTACGTAAACGACGCTTTCGGCACAGCCCACCGCAAGCACGCCTCCACAGCAGTTATCGCCGACTATTTCGCTGCCGAAGACAAGATGCTCGGCCTCCTCATGGAGAAGGAAGTCAAGGCAGTGGATGCCATCCTGAAAGATATCAAACGTCCGTTCACGGCCATCATGGGCGGCGCCAAAGTGAGCACCAAGATCGGTATCATCGAGAACCTCATGGACAAGGTAGACAACCTTATCCTCTGCGGCGGCATGACCTTCACCTTCATGAAAGCCCAGGGCGGGAAGATCGGCAACTCCATCTGCGAAGACGACAAGCTTCAGCTGGCACTCGACCTCATGGCCAAAGCTAAAGATAAAGGTGTGAACCTGGTATTGGCCACCGACTGCGTGGCAGCCGACGCCTTCAGCAACGACGCCAACACGCAGGTGTGCCCGGCCAACGATATACCCGATGGATGGGAAGGTATGGACGCCGGCCCCGACAGCATATTGAAATTCCGCGAAGCTATCCTGCCGGCCAAGACGATTCTTTGGAACGGCCCCGCAGGCGTGTTTGAAATGGAGAAGTTCACACGCGGATCGAAAGCGATAGCCGAGGCCATCGCAGAGGCGACTGAAGCCGGAGCCTTCTCGCTGGTAGGCGGCGGCGACTCTGTAGCCTGTGTCAATAAATTCGGACTTGCCGACAGCGTAAGCTACGTATCGACCGGCGGCGGTGCCCTGCTTGAGGCAATCGAGGGTAAGACGCTCCCGGGTGTGGCCGCAGTCGGATAAAAAAATCAAATAAAATTTTCTTCATTTTTGAGAATTCAAAAACAAATTGTAATTTTGCAATTCGCGGAGGAAAGAAAAACTCACTAATCCGATTTGGACCCCGCCATATGAGTGGAACCTAACTTAAAATCGTAATAAATAATTAAAAACTCAAATAACAACTTAAACTTAGATTATGGAATCCAAAGATTCAAAAGTTCAAGGACCGGCAGCGGTAGCTGTAGCCCCGAAACCGGCAAAACCTATGGCTCAGAAAATTGCTGAAGCCGAGAAGATTTCAAAAGTTCGCGGTATCAAGAACGCATTCATCGTTATCTTGGTATGTGCCGCAGCAGCCGTTTGCATCTTCCTCTTTGCAATGGGTGCTCCGGGCAACTTTGAAGGCGGCGACACCAACAACCATCCTCTGAACCTTGCAGGTACAGTATACAAAGGTGGTTTCATCGTGCCTATCTTGATGACGTTGCTTCTCACCGTTATCGTACTTTCAGTAGAACGCTGGATCGCCATCAGCTCCGCTCAAGGTAAAGGCAACACCACCAAATTCGTTGCCGACGTAAAGATGCTCCTCGCTCAGAACAAGATCGACGAAGCCATGCAGCGCTGCCGTCAGCAGAGAGGTTCTGTTGCATCTGTAGTTTACAACACATTGGTTAAGTATAAGGAGCTCGACGCCAACAAGACTCTGAGCAAAGAACAGAAGCTGACGACCCTCCGCAACGAGGTAGAAGAAGCCACCGCTCTCGAAATGCCGTCGCTCTCACAGAACCTTCCGATTATCGCCACGCTCACCACACTCGGTACGCTGGTCGGTCTTCTCGGTACTGTAATGGGTATGATCAAGTCGTTCCAGGCTCTTGCAG
>JAFLTX010000075.1 GCA_022509145.1 Muribaculaceae bacterium
TACATCGACCAGTACAACAACTCTGTTGAAACTCAAACGGATGTTCGGACTATGAATGACTGTTAGGGTTAATTGGTGTTTATTCTGATTATTTTAGGAAATCACTTTCTTTCTATATCTGAATACAACACTACCTGAAATCGGGATAACCAGAATAACAAATGTCATCTAATAGTTTGTTAATCTTTATCTTTCAATCGAATATTACTACTAACTAATTTATTTTTTTATGAACGGAGTAATTTATAGCCGAGTATCCTCGACAAATGATAGACAAAATACAGAAAGACAAATAATTGATTTGAAGAAGTTTGGAGATAAGAATGATATCCAAATTGTAAAAATATTTTCTGAAAAAATAAGTGGTTCTAAACTAAACACAGATAGAACTGTTTTATTGGAATGTCTACAATTTGTTAAATCAGAGAAAATAGACTATGTATTGTTTTCTGAACTATCTCGATTAGGTCGAAATATTTTAGAAGTTCAAGAAGTCATTAAATGGTTTAGTGATAATAAAATAAACGCTTATTTCGACAAGGAGAAATTAACCCTCCTAAATGAAAATGGGGATGTATCCCCAACAACAAGTGTTTTAATCACTTGTCTTGGGATGGTTTCCCAAATCGAAAGAGAGAATATTAAATACAGATTAAATTCTGGACGTGAACAAGCAAAACACAAAGGGGTTAAAATGGGGAGAAAGGTTGGTAGTATAGAAACGACAGAAAAAAAGAAAAAAAAATATCCTATAACAATATGTCTTTTGAAAAAAGGATATAAATTGACTGACATTTTAACCATTTCAAATAGTAAGGGGGAGAAAATCTCATTATCAACACTTAAAAGATTAAAGAAGACTATTCTGTAAAAAATCAGTCAAAATATACAAAGATTAGATTAAACTATTTTGATATTGGTTCATATTCCTTCATAAAGATTTCTTTGACCCTTTTTGATTTTTGACCTTTTTAATAGAATATTAAGACAGAAGATTTATTATTACTTTTCATTAAACAAAAAACTAACATTACAATCCATAGTATGTGTTGTATGAGAGAAATAAACCACTAATTTCTTTCCGTCCATATTAACTTCTTCTTTTGCTTGGCGAGGGTTGACGGTAGAGGCGCAAGCCGTAAGGCCGGCAAATGCCATAAGACTCACCAACGCCCGCTTAATAAGCTTGTTACACATGATATTTCTTGATGATTTCAAAGAGCGAAACGCGCTGCATGGGGTGTTCGAAGTTGACCACGACGCCGTGCCCGAGGTCAAGGGCCGAGATAGCCTTCATGTCGTCGGCAGAGAGCTGGAAGTCAAGGATGTTGAAATTCTGCTCCATGCGATCCTTATGGACCGACTTCGGGATGACGATGATGTCGCGCTGCACCAGATAGCGGAGCCCTACCTGCGCGGCCGTTTTACCATACTTGGCGCCGATTTCGGCAAGAATAGGATTGGTGAAGAAGCCGTTCATCCCCTCGGCGAAAGGCCCCCATGCCATGAGACGGGTGCCATATTTGGCACAGATCTCTTGCATCGGGTTCTGCTGCGCGAAGACGTTCACCTCGATCTGATTCACGGCAGGCTTTACATCCATCATCTCGGCGATGTCTACGAAACGGTCGTAATAGAAATTGCTGACGCCGATTGCGCGCACCTTCCCGGCCTTCAGGGCATCCTCCATGGCGCGGTAAGCGTTGTAGTAGTCGCCGAAACACTGGTGAATCAGCAGCAGGTCGATATAGTCCGTCTGGAGTTTGCGGAGCGACGTGTCGATAGATGCTGCAGCCTTCCCTCCCGCGAAGTTGCTCACCCACACTTTGGTGGTGAGGAAAAGGTCTTCGCGGGCGATGCCGCTCTTACGCCATGCGTTCCCCACGCCTTCCTCATTGAAATACGCCTGAGCGGTATCGATAGAACGGTAGCCAACGGCCAAAGCGTCGGCCACACAGCGCTCACATTCAGCGGGATCCACCTGAAACACCCCATATCCCACGAGAGGCATCTCTACTCCATTATTAAGTTTGATACTCTTTTCCATATCAATGTAAATTTAAATTTTCTGTTGCGAAATTACATACAAAACCAACCGCGTTAGTTTTCAATTTTACGCTGAAGTTTTCACATTTTGCGGAATTGTGTTAATTTTACGCCCAAGATGGAAAAGAGCAACGCACAAATAGTCTATTCGGAGGATATCAACCGGATAAATTCACCCGAGTTTACCGATTGGGGAGTACATCTCGTATGCAACGAAGGGGATGCAATGTTTCTCTTCAACAGCAGGCCGGTTACGATTCAGAAGAATGATGCAGCCGTAATAAATCATCCAGAGCTCGTTACTCATATCAATGCGTCAGACGATTTGAAAATTCGCTTCATAGCGGCGCCTTTCAAATTCCTTTACAACCTGCTACCGGCCAACCATTACGGCATCGGGGGCCATATCAGCCTTTTTGAAAACCCCGTGATACCCTTGAGCGAGGAGGATACCGTCCGCTTCAACAACGACATCGAGCAACTGAGAATGCGCAGTGCCGACGCAGGCCATCTATTTTACGAAGAACTCGTCGGCAGCCTGGCGCTGACAATGATCTATGACCTCTTTGACTTCCATGCCAAGCTTCACGGAGAGGCCACCCCGAGCGAACGCACGGCCGGGACGGTGAAGCGTCTGCTGGCGCTGCTGGAGAACGGGCGCGCCAAACGCTACAGGGAAGTGGCGTATTACGCCAACGAGCTCAACGTTTCGCCCAAATACCTCTCGGAGACCGTGAAACGGATCACCGGCAACAGCGTGATGAACCTGATTGACAAATATGCCGTGCCCGTATTGATAGAATTTCTGAAGAATACCGACCTCTCCCTCACCCAGATAAGCGAGGAGATGAACTTCTCGTCACTCTCCTATTTCAGCCGCTACGCCCGCAAGCACCTCGGCATGCCCCCCACCCGCTACCGCCTCTCCCACCCAAGCCAGTAAAACCTTCTTAGAATATCACGCAGGAAATCATACAGCCGTCTTAAATTAAGAAAATGGTCCCAACCATTTCCCACTCACTGAGGGAAAATTCACACCGTTGTTTTCGCTATAAAATAGAAAAGTGCAATCGCCGATTGCACTTTCTTAAATTCAAAATTCTAAAGCCGCCAGCCCGGTAAGCCCAATGATTCTAATGGGCTGAATGGGGTGGGGTTTTACCTTTTTTGCGGTTTTTGTTACCAGTTTTATTGAAGGGGCGGGGAGGGTTTGGAGATGTGATGGATTTTTGCTTATTTTTGCGGTTGGATTTCAATTTTCAATTTTATGAGACATTTATTTCTTCTTATTACCATTCTTTTTGCTCTTAACGGTTACAGCCAGTCTACGGTGTATTTCACTTCGGAAATTACCCCGGAATCGTTGGTCAAGATTTTTCATGCTTTGGGCGTGGATCCCAAGGGTAGGGTGGCCGTCAAGATTTCTACGGGCGAGTCGGCCCAGTCAAATCATCTTCGGCCGGAGTTTATCAAGGATCTCGTTGAGGATGTAAACGGCACTCTGGTAGAATGCAACACGGCTTATTGGGGGAGCCGCAACACTACGGAGGCCCACAGGAGAGCTATTGCCGAGAGAGGTTACGACAAGATTGCCGTCGTAGATATCATGGACGAGGAGGGCTCGATGCAAATCCCGGTGGCTGATACGAGGTGGTTGAAATATGACCTTGTGGGGTCGCATCTTCAAAACTATGATTTCATGCTCAATCTGGCTCACTTCAAGGGCCACCAGATGGGCGGCTTCGGCGGTGTGCTTAAGAATGCAAGCATCGGCGTGGCTTCCTCGGCGGGTAAAAATTACATCCACTCGGCCGGCCGCTCTGAGACCAACAGCAGCAACAACAATCAGGATTCTTTCATTGAGTCGATGGCCGCCGCAGCGCAGGCGGTGCACAATTATTTCAAGCAAGAGGGTAAGGATATCGTCTACATCAATGTGATGAACAATATGTCGGTGGATTGCGATTGCAACGGGCGCCCTGCGGCCCCTCAGCTGCAGGATATGGGGATTCTTGCCTCCACGGATCCAGTGGCGCTCGACAAGGCGTGCCTGGATCTCGTTTTCAATCATGAGTCGACGGCAGGCGACAACGCGACGCCCCTTATCAACAGAATCAACAGCATGCACGGCACCCACATCGTGGATTATGGCGAAGAGATCGGGTTGGGAAGCCAGGCCTACGATCTGCTTTCTTTAGACGAAATTGAAGGTGACGACGAAGGCGGTGATGAAGGGAACGGAGATGGCGAGGATGATGGCGAGGAGGTGCCGGGAGATGATGAAGGCGACGATGAGAATTCCAACGGAGTCGGCACGGTGACAGCCGGTATGAGAAACCTCTACAACGTGTTTACTCTCGACGGGAAAAAGTTGTTGGACAGAAGCACGTCGCTTGATTCGCTCGCCCCGGGTGTCTTTATAATAAACGGAAAGAAGCAGGTGATCAACTGACGTTTAGAGGAATATAAGCGATTGAGGAGCGCAACTCACGTTGGGCTCCTCATGCTTTAGAAAAACTACTCTGTCAGATTTGCGCTACAAGAAAACTTATCAAAATCCTGCAAAAAGCGTCTGTATAACCAACAATTGACTCTATGTAGAAATGTTTGCCGGTTACAAAATTACGTTCAAAGCGGAGCCGGCATTTACCCCAAACTTAGAAATTCTTACCATTATTATAGAAAATTCTTTTTTATGGTTTTTAATCTATAATTTTGCTGTATGGAAAAAGTATATCTTGATTCCGTGGGAAGCTTCAACAAGCTGTACGGGTTGCCTACAAAACATCCGCTCGTGGCGGCCGTGGATATGCGCGAGGCCACCAGCTTTGCAAACCATGTAGAGATGCAAGGCCAGATTTACAGCCTGTTCCTAAAAAATGCCCCCAATTGCAGACTTAAATACGGGCGAAAAACTTACGACTTCGAGGCCGGAACGGTAGTGAGCATAGCGCCGGGCCAAACGGTGACAACCGATCTTGCGCCCGAAGAGATCTCTTTCGACGCCATCGGCATCGTCTTCCACCCCGACCTTCTCTTCGGCACCTCGCTATCCGAAGCCATCAAGCGGTTCAGTTTCTTCAATTATTCGGAACTCGAGTCTCTGCATCTTTCAGATAAAGAGAGGGAGAAATTTGAGTTTTACTACAATATCATTAAAGAAGAAATCGAACAGCCGATCGATTCCCATTCGGCAGCCGTGATTTCCACCAACATTCAACTCCTGCTCGAGCACCTGCAGAGATTCTACGACCGGCAGTTTACCACCCGCCACAAGGAGAACTCCGATGTGGTGAATCAGTTTGAATCCAATTTGCGACGTTACTTTTCGGAGGAATATCCTGACGCGATTCCTTCTGTGGCATATTTCGCAGAAAGGGCAAACCTCTCGCCGAGCTATTTCAGCGACCTCATCCGCAAGGAGACCGGCACCAACCCCAAGGATTTCATCTCGCTTTTCATGATAGAAGAGGCGAAGCGCCGGCTGGTGGAAACCGGCGACGACATAAGCGAGATTGCTTATCGCCTCGGATTTGAATATCCGGCACATTTCACCCGCATGTTCAAGCGACTGGTCGGGATTACGCCGAAAGAATACAGATTGAAAAACGTTTTAAACTGAAGATATGAAAAAATTAATTTTAACACTGACTGCAATCGTTTTAACAGGCTTTTATACAAATTCAAAGACTATGAATAATCCGAACACCAACAGATCTCTTGCCCCGGTGGAAAACCTCCAGCTGACGCAGGAGTGGGACAAGGTTTTCCCGAAAAGCGACAAGGTAGACCATAAGAAGGTGACTTTCGTCAACCGCTACGGAATCACGCTCGCCGCCGACATGTACACTCCTAAGAATACAGAAGGGAAACTGCCGGCAATAGCCATAAGCGGGCCTTTCGGGGCGGTGAAAGAGCAGTCGAGCGGTCTTTATGCCCAACAGCTCGCCGAGCGCGGGTTCCTTACGATAGCCTTCGACCCCTCGTTTACTGGCGAAAGCGGAGGGATGCCGCGCCGGGTGGCCTCTCCCGACATCAACACCGAGGATTTCTCCGCAGCCGTTGACTTCCTCGAGGTCCAGCCGAATGTAGACACTGACCGCATAGGGATTCTCGGCGTATGCGGCTGGGGCGGCATCGCTATCCAGGCGGCTATCAATGACCCGCGTATCAAGGTGACGGTAGCCTCCACGATGTACGATATGACCCGTGTCAGCGCCAACGGATATTATGATTCTGAAGACTCCGCGGAGCAGCGCAACGCCAAGCGTAAAGCGATGGCCGAACAGCGTACCCAAGATTACAGCAACGGCTCTTACACCCGTGCAGGCGGTGTGGTGGATCCGCTGCCTGACGATGCTCCGCTTTTCGTTAAGGAATATTTTGATTACTACAAGACTCCGAGAGGATATCATGAACGGTC
>JAFLTX010000076.1:0-4166 GCA_022509145.1 Muribaculaceae bacterium
GGCGGATAGATATAGGTGTTGCGCACCATGAACTCCTTGAGGATGTCGTTCTGGATGGTACCGGCCATCTCGTCGAGGCTTGCGCCCTGCTCGAGACCGGCGTTGATGTAGAACGCCAGCACGGGAAGCACTGCACCGTTCATAGTCATCGAAACCGACATTTTGTTCAAGGGTATGCCGTCGAAGAGCACCTTCATGTCTTCGAGCGAGCAGATGGACACGCCTGCCTTACCTACGTCGCCCACTACCCTTTCATGGTCGGCGTCGTAGCCGCGGTGGGTGGGAAGGTCGAAGGCCACTGAGAGGCCTTTCTGGCCGGAGGCAAGGTTTCTGCGATAGAACGCATTCGACTCGGCGGCCGTTGAGAAGCCGGCATACTGGCGAATGGTCCAGGGGCGCATGGGATACATGCCGCTGTACGGGCCTCTGAGGAACGGAGGAAGACCGGCTGCATAGTCGAGATGCTCCAGGCCTTCGAGGTCCTCGCCTGTATAGAGATGTTTTACGGGTATAAGTTCGGCGGTGAGCCATTCTTCTCCCTTTGCAACGCTTGCTTTCGAGGCGGGAGACTCTATCTTCGTGATATCTATGGTTTTAAAATCAGGTCTCATGTCAAAGGGATTATTTTAAAAGTTTTGCATTGAAGTCAATTAAAGTGTCGAGCACGTTTACTTTCACGTGGATGAAGTTTTCGATGCCCTGAGCCTTGAGCTCGTCCATGCAGGCGGGAGCGCCGGCCACCACGAAGATGGCTCTGCCGTCGAGTTCTTTGAAAGCTTCGGGAGCATACTGGGCGTATTCGTCGTCGCTTGAGCAAAGCACCACTACGTCGGCACCTTTCTCTACAGCGGCGTCAACACCTTCCTTCACCGTTTCGAAACCGATGTTGTCGATGATCTCGTAGCCAGCGCAGCCGAAGAAGTTGCCCGAGAACTGAGCGCGGGCGAGCCTCATGGCCAGATTGCCGATAGTGAGCATGAACACTTTCGGGCGTTTGCCGCTTCTCTCGGTGTCGAGGCGGAGCTGCTCAAACTGGCTTGCAGCCCTGTCGAAGTTGAGATATTCCACGCTGCCGTTTTCGGGCTCGGCGTTGCCGCAACCGCAGCAGCAGCCGGTGGTCTCGATCTTGTTGAGAGCGGTTTCGTTCACATTGGGATATTGGTTGGTGCCGAGGAGAATCTCTTTTCTGCGGGCTACGTCTACATGACGCTTCACGCCGCTTTCGTTGATCTTGCCCTGCACTTCGCCTTTCTTAAGGAGTGCATAGAAGCCGCCTTTATCTTCGATTTCGGTGAAGAGCTTCCAGGCTTCCTTGGCGATGGAGGCTGTGAGAACTTCCACATAGTAGCTGCCGCCGGCGGGGTCAACTACCTTGTCGAGATGGCTCTCGTCGCGAAGGAGCACCTGCTGGTTGCGGGCGATTCTCTCGCTGAAGTCGTCGGGCTTCTTGTATGGAAGGTCAAACGGAAGAGTCTCGATTGAATCTACGCCTGCGAGAGCGGCGCTCATCGACTCGGTCATGGAGCGGAGCAGGTTCACGTGGGCGTCATAGATAGTCATGTTGAAGCGAGATGTGGTGGCGTTTACGGCCATCTTGCAGCAGTCGCAGTTGTCGGGATTGGTGCCGTAAGCCTTCACGATCTCGGCCCATAGCATTCTTGCAGCCCTGAACTTGGCGATCTCCATGAAGTAGTTGCTGGAGATACCCATATTGAATTTGATGCGCTTGGCCACGTCGCAAGCCTGAAGGCCGGCGTCGGTGAGGAGGTTGAGCCATTCGGAGCCCCATGCGAGGGCATAGCCGAGTTCCTGATAGATGTAAGCGCCGCAATTGTTGAGCATGAAAGAGTTGACGGGGAAGCAGCGGAGACCGGCCACCGGTTTCACCACTTCAAAGAGTTCAACAGCCGTCTTCACAAGGTCGGCGGGGAATTCCTTACCTTTCACGAGGAGGGCACGGAACGGGTTGAAGTCAACGGAGCCTTTGAATTCTTTTTCAGCACCTGCTTCCTTCACGAGATCCACCAGCACGCGGGCCACTTCTACGGATTTACGCGGGCAGGAAGAAACGTTAACTTCCACCTTCTTGAGATCCACACCCTTGAGGATGGTCTTGAGGTCTTCCGGATTGAGGTCGCCGTTCAGGGCGATTCCGAGGGCCTGCACACCTTTGCCGATGATTTCGAGAGCGTGCTCGTTCATCTTCCCGGCGGTCTCGCCGATCACTTCCTGGCGGATGAGCCAGTCGTTGTTGTCGCGGGTGCCGCGCAGATACGGGAACTCACCCGGAAGTGTGTTGATAGCCGGAAGGTCTTTGATGTCTTCACGACGATAGAAAGGCTTGACTTCAAATCCTTCGTTGGTTCTCCATACAAGTTTCTTTGAAAAGTCAGCGCCTTTCAGGTCGGCATTGATTTTCGCCATCCACTCTTCGGTGGTTACGGGCGGAAACATGTCGAACAGTTTTTTGTTTTCCTTTGCCATTTTTCTTTTATAGCTATAAAAATGAATGTTATTAGAAAAGGTTATTTTCTGTTAGGATTAATTCTTTCTTGATTGGATTTTTGGTTTTTGAAGGTTGGCTACTTGTCGATGAAAAGCTGCCCGTCTTCGCATCTGAATTCGCATCCGGGAAACTCTTCCACCAGCTGGAGGTTGTGGGTGGCCATCAGGATGGTGTGTCCGCGTTCGGCCAGCTCGTGCAGGAGGGTGATGATGTAGTAGCCAGTGGTCGGGTCGAGATTTCCGGTGGGTTCGTCGGCCAGGATGAGCTCGGGCCTGTTGAGCAAGGCGCGTGCTATCACTATTCTCTGCTGCTCGCCCCCCGAGAGTTCGTGAGGGTGTTTGTAACTTTTGTTTTCCATCCCCACGGCGGTAAGCACCTCATGGATGCGATGCTCGATTTCGTGGCGGTCTTTCCAGCCTGTGGCTTTGAGCACATATTTCAGGTTGGAGAAGACTGAGCGGTCGGTGAGCAATTGGAAGTCTTGAAACACGATGCCGAGCTTACGGCGCAGGTAGGGAATCTCTTTCTTTTTGAGCTTGAGGAGATTATACCCGAGCACGTCGGCACAGTCGGCCATCGAGATGGGCACTTCGCCATACATAGATTTGAGCAGGGTGCTTTTCCCGCTCCCCACTCTTCCGGTAAGATAGTAGAACTTACCCTTCTGCAGCGAAAAAGATACATCCTTGAGCACTATTTTGCCGGCTCGTTGAAGCTCCACGTCTTCGTATCTTACCAGTTCTTCCGGACTTTCTCCCATTATATTCTAAGAGTTGGGTGGTGTCTTTTGCAATCTCTTTATAATTATGTGCAAAATTACCACTTTTCCCTCTATTCTACAAAGTTTTTTGATTAAATTTGCCAAAAATTATTCCAATATCATGAAAATCGTAATCCTCGACGCCTTTACGGCCAATCCCGGCGATTTGAGCTGGGACAATCTCAAGAGATTCGGCGAGCTCGAAGTCTACCCCCGCACCTCTGAATCAGAAATTGTGGAGCGGTGCAAGGACGCTGAAATAGTATTGACCAACAAGACTCCCCTTTCGGCCGAAACCATCGGCAGCCTTCCGGCGCTGAGATATATCGGCGTGTTGGCCACGGGTTACAACATAGTGGATGTAAAGGCTGCGCGCGAGCGGGGAATCGTGGTGTGTAATGTGCCTTCCTACAGCACAATGAGCGTTGCGCAAAACGTCTTCTCCCTTCTGCTTGAGATTACCAACAGCGTGGCTAAATACTCTGCCGAAGTTGCCCGGGGCGACTGGGCCAATTGTGCTGACTTCTGTTTCATCAACACTCCTCTCGTGGAGCTTGCCGGCCATCAGATGGGAATCGTGGGATACGGAGCCATAGGTAAACGTGTGGCGGAAATCGCCATGGCATTCGGCATGAATGTGGCTGCCTACACATCGAAAGACCCTCAGGAGGTAGCGCCGGTCAAGAAGATGACGCTTCCCGAACTTTTGGCCACAAGCGATGTGATATCGCTCCATTGCCCCCTCACTCCGGAAACGAAATATATGATAAATGCCGACACGCTGGCTCAAATGAAACCATCGGCCATACTCATCAACACCGGTCGTGGTCCGCTGGTAAATGAAGAGGAATTGGCCCAGGCTTTGAAGAACGGAGTGATTGCAGCTGCCGGTATCGACGT
>JAFLTX010000076.1:4266-6240 GCA_022509145.1 Muribaculaceae bacterium
TCCGTTTCTGTCGGAGTCAAGGGGCTTGTTTTTAGCCTTTGATCGAGTGGATGATTTTAAAGCATTGCTCTATCTTGCTGATTTCCACCACTTGAGATTCATTCTTTAGCGTTACGCCCTTCAAGTTTCCTTTCGGGATGATGATTTTCGAGAACCCCATTTTGGCTGCTTCTGAGATGCGCGTCTCGATACGGGTCACGGTCCGGACTTCGCCCGAGAGCCCCACCTCTCCTATGAAAGCCATATCCGTGGGGATCGGAATGTCGAAATAACTCGACATAATGGCAGCCATCACGGCAAGGTCAAGGGCCGGATCGATTATTTTCAGGCCGCCTGTGATATTGAGGAATACGTCTTTCTGCGCAAACCTGAGTTTAGCTCTCTTCTCAAGCACGGCGAGAAGCATATTCAGGCGTCGCTGGTCGAATCCCGTCACGCTTCTTTGCGGTGTGGCGTAAGCTGAATTCGACACCAGAGCCTGCACTTCCACGAGAAACGGCCTAATACCCTCGGTTGTTACCCCGATGCCGATGCCGCTCATACTCTTGTCGGTGCTGTCTGAAATCAGTATGTTCGACGGATTGGCCACTTCGCGCAGACCTTTCTCGACCATCTCGTAGATACCTATCTCGGAGGTGGAGCCGAAGCGGTTTTTGATGCTCCTCAGAATCCTGAAAAGGTATTGGCGGTCGCCCTCAAACTGCAGCACCGTATCCACGATATGTTCCAAGACTTTCGGCCCGGCAATGGCGCCGTCTTTGTTGATGTGTCCCACGAGAATCACCGGGATGCCGCTTTGCTTGGCAAACTTAAGGAACTCCGCGGCACACTCCCTCACCTGGCTCACACTCCCCGCCACACTCTCTATCGCCGGAGAATGGATGGTCTGAATGGAGTCTACGATGATCAAATCGGGCTTGATGTTCTCAATCTGATTGAATATGTTGTCAAGGTCGGTCTCGCAGAGGATAAAGGTGTCGTTCGGCGCTTTCGACAGTCTATCGGCCCTCATTTTGATTTGGGGTCCGCTCTCCTCGCCCGATATATAGAGAATCTTTTTCGAACGCATAGAGAGGATATTTTGCAGCAGCAGCGTCGACTTTCCGATGCCGGGTTCGCCGCCGAGCAACGTCAGACTCCCGGCCACCAGACCGCCTCCCAGCACTCGGTTGAGCTCCTTGCTCGGGAGCGGAATCCGGATTTCGTTGCCGTTTTCGATTTCAGACAATTTCACCGGCTTCACCTTCTCCTCAGTGCGCGAAGATTTTCCGCTTTTGGTGTTGGTGGTAACCTTCTCCTCAACGAAAGTGTTCCATTCGCCGCAGGCCGGGCATTTCCCCAGCCATTTGGGCGACTCGTTGCCGCAATTGTTGCAAAAATAAACTGTCTTTACTTTTTTTGCCATACAGGTAAAGTGTTCTTTCTCTTAAGGTTTGATTAGCTCAGCAAGAGTGATAGCGGTGGCCACAGCCACGTTGAGCGACTCCGGCCTCTCCTCTGGGTTTGCTGGAGGAATGGTGAGGGGTGAGGTGATGTAAGGTATCAATTCTCGGGAGATGCCGCTCCCCTCGCTCCCCATCAAGATGAACCCCGGCTCCCTCTTCTTCCCGTTGAAAATATTCTCTCCTCTGAGCAGAAGGCCGTAGACGGGGAGCTTCGGATTATTCTTGAAAAGGTCTTCAAGGTCGCAATAGATCACCTCTACCCTTCCGAGCGATCCCATTGTAGACTGCACCACCTTCGGATTGTAGATGTCGGCGGTATCTTTTGAGCAGAATATTCTCCTTACTCCGAACCAATGGGCGGCACGGATGATAGTTCCCAGGTTTCCCGGATCCTGCACCCGGTCCAAAGCCAAGTAAAAGTCTCCATCGCTCTTCACTGCCGGGGTTGCCGGCTCGGGAATTTTGAAAACTCCGACAATCTCGGGCACATTCTCGAGAGTGGAGATTTTCTGCATCTCGGCTTGCGAGG
>JAFLTX010000077.1:0-4173 GCA_022509145.1 Muribaculaceae bacterium
ACGAGGTGGACTCCGTGCTTATCGACGACGCCCGTACGCCGCTCATCATCTCCGGACCCGTGCCTAAGGGCGACGACCAGATGTTCAACGAGTTCAAGCCCAACGTGGAGAAGGTGGTCAACGCCCAGCGCAAGCTCGCCCAGACTCTTCTGCTCGAGGCCAAGGGTAAAATCTCGGCCGCACTTTCAGGCGACCCCGAGAAGATAGCCCAATACGACACCGCCCGCAAGGAAGATCCCACGCGCAAGCCGATGACGGCCGAGCAGCTCCTCGAGGAAGGCGGTCTCGCACTCTTCCGCGTCTACAAGGCCCTCCCGAAGCACGGCCCGCTCATCCGCTTCCTCAGCGAAGACGGCATCAAGTCGATCATGCTCAAGGTCGAGGCCAAATATATGCAGGACAACAACCGCGAGATGCCGAAGGCCGTAGAGCCCCTCTTCTTCGTGATCGACGAGAAAAACCACAGCATCGAGCTTACCGACAAGGGTATAGAGGTGCTCACCGGCACCACCCAGGACCCCACTTTCTTCGTGCTGCCCGACATCGCGGCCCAGCTCGCCACCGTAGACGGCGAGGAGCCCGATAAGGAGAAGCGTCAGGAGAAGAAAGACCGTCTGCTGCAAGACTATTCGGTGAAGGCCGAGCGTGTCCACACCGTCAATCAGCTCCTCAAGGCCTACACGCTCTTCGACAAAGACGTGGAATACGTGATCGACGACAACAAGATCAAGATCGTTGACGAGCAGACGGGCCGTATCATGGAAGGGCGCCGCTACTCCGACGGTCTGCACCAGGCCATCGAGGCCAAGGAAGGCGTGAAGGTCGAGGCAGCGACCCAGACGTACGCCACCATCACCCTTCAGAACTACTTCCGTATGTATCGCAAGCTGGCGGGCATGACCGGTACGGCCATGACCGAGGCCGGCGAGTTCTACGACATCTACAAGCTCGAGGTGGTGGAGATTCCTACCAACCGCCCCGTGATCCGCAACGACCAGAACGACCGCGTCTATCGCACCAAGAAGGAGAAATACAACGCCGTGATCGAGGAGGTGCAGAAAATGGTTGACCAGGGGCGCCCCGTGCTCGTGGGTACGACTTCGGTAGAAATTTCCGAACTCCTCTCTAAGATGCTCAACCTCCGCAAGATTCCCCATCAGGTGCTCAACGCCAAGCTCCACCAGAAGGAGGCCGAGATCGTGGCCCATGCCGGCCAGAAGGGCACCGTGACCATCGCCACCAACATGGCCGGCCGCGGTACCGACATCAAGCTCTCTCCGGAAGTCAAGGAAGCCGGCGGTCTGGCCATCATCGGCACCGAGCGCCATGAAAGCCGCCGTGTCGACCGTCAGTTGCGCGGTCGTGCCGGCCGTCAGGGCGACCCGGGCAGCTCCGTCTTCTTCGTTTCGTTTGAAGACACCGTGATGCGCCTCTTCGCCAACCCCGGTGTGGTCAAGACGCTCGACCGCCTCGGATTCAAGGAAGGCGACATGATTGAGTCGAAGATGGTGACCCGCTCCATCGAAAACGCTCAGAAACGCGTGGAAGAAGACAACTTCGGCGTGCGCAAGCGCCTCGTGGAATACGACGACGTGATGAACGCCCAGCGCCGCGGCGTATACGGCCGTCGCCAGAACGCCCTCAAGGGCGAGCGCATCGGCACCGACATCGCCAATATGGTATACGAAGTGGCCACCGATCTTACGGGCCGCGCCTACGAGGGAGGTTTCGAGGAGTTCGGCGACAACGTGCGCAAGGCCCTCGCCATCGAGGTGCCCTTCTCGGAGGAAGATTACGCCAAGATGGATACGGCCGCTGCCACAGAGCAGATAGCCGAG
Organism: Muribaculaceae bacterium; assembly: GCA_022509145.1. GTDB lineage: Bacteria > Bacteroidota > Bacteroidia > Bacteroidales > Muribaculaceae > Lepagella. Next base: position 1,839 of record JAFLTX010000077.1, read on the forward strand.
GCGGCTCTGGCCAACCTCAACCGCTCCAAGGAGAAGATGGAGGCCCACGTGTATCCTTATATCAAGGAGTTTGTGGAAGAACGCGGTGCCAAAGGTAAGATCGGCGTTCCCATCAGCGACGGCCGCAGGGTGTTCAACGTGCAGGCCGACATCAACAGCGCCTACGAAGACGAAGGCCGCTCCATCGGGAAGGCCTGGGAGAAGACGGTGCTCCTCTCCTCCATCGACAAGGGCTGGCAGGAACAGCTGCGCGAGATGGACGAACTGCGCCGCTCCGTGCAGAACGCATCCTACGAGCAGAAAGATCCGCTCGTGATCTATAAGCTCGAGGCCTATGAGCTCTGGCGCAACATGCTTTGGGATATGAATTCCAAGGCCGTCAACACTCTGATGCGCGGTCATTGTCCGCTCCCCACCCTTGAGGAGAAGAAGGCTCAGGAAGAGGCCCAGGCTCAGGAGCAGGCCGCCCGCAACGCACGCCGCGCAGGATATATGAGCTCCACGATGGATGTCGGCGCCGGCGGAAAGGTGTCGAATCCTTACGCAGGCTATTCCACCACTCGCGAGGCATATCCCGGGGCGCAGGCCCAACGTATGGCCGCACAGAACGCCGGCCGTCCGCAAGGCCCCGTACAGCCCGTCAAGAACGAGCCGAAGGTAGGGCGCAACGACCCCTGTCCTTGCGGTTCGGGCAAGAAATACAAGCATTGCCATGGAAGAGAGTGACCCTTTGCCAACCGACGTTTTCACTCCCGCAGTGGAGTTCGTCTCGCCGCCTGACTGGGTGGGATGGTCGTTCATCATCCTTATAGCCCTGCTCTGCCTGCTGGCGTCGGGGTTCTTCTCCGGCTCGGAGATAGCCTACTACGCACTCCGGCCCTCGCAGCTCGAGGCGCTTGAGGAGAGCGAGAACCCCGCCGGCAAGAAGGTGGCGGCGCTGATGAAAGATTCCGAGCGCTTCCTCGCCACCTTGCTGATCTCCAACAATCTGGTCAATGTGACGCTGGTTGTGCTCCTGACGTTTGCCATCTCGCAGACGGTGGTGTTTCATTCGGCTGCTGTCAACTTCGTGGTGCAGACCGTCTTCCTCACCTTCCTTCTGCTCCTCTTCGGCGAGATCTTCCCGAAGCTTGTGGCCAAAGGTAGGTCGGAGGCGTGGGCGCTGCGCACCGTGGGAGCGCTCACGGTGGTGTCGCGCGTGCTGCGCCCCCTGGCCGGCGCCATGGCGAGGTCCACGTTTGTAATCAACCGCATCATCTCCAAGGGCGACACTTCCATCTCTACCGACGAGCTGGAGAAGGCTCTCGAGATCTCCGACATCACGGAGGCCGGCGAGCGCGAGATGCTCGAAGATATCCTCGCTTTCGGCGAGAAGGAGGTGAGCGAGATCATGATACCGCGCGTCGACGTAACCGACATCGAATATCACGCCCCGTGGTCTCAGGTGATGAGCACTGTGGTGGAGTCGGGGTTCTCCCGCATACCGGTCTACGACACGTCGCAAGACACCATCAAGGGTATCCTCTACGCCAAAGACCTCCTGCCGCATCTCGACAACCGCACGGAGGGTTTTGAATGGCAGAAACTGCTCAAGAAGCCCTATTTCGTGCCCGAAAACCGTCGCATAGACGACCTCCTGGAAGACTTCCGCCACAAGCGCATGCACATAGCCATCGTGGTTGACGAATATGGCGGCACATGCGGTATCGTCACGCTCGAAGACGTAATCGAGGAGATTCTGGGCGAGATCGACGACGAGTATGACCAGGCATCGCGGCTCTACCGGAGGGTAGACACCAACACCTGGATCTTCGAGGCCAAAATCCCGACGGGCGACTTCTGCGAGGCGATAGGCATCGAGAAGGAGGAGCTCGGCGACTTTGCCGACGCCGAAACGTTGGCCGGTCTCATCCTCAAGATCAAGGAGGATTTCCCGGAGAAAGGCGAGGTGATCACGTTTGCCATCCCCGAGGGGAAGGAGGGCGCCCGCACCATCGACTTCAAGATACTGAGCTTCGAGCGCCACCGCATCCTCAAGGTCAAGGCCACGTTGCTGCCGTAGCATCGGTTGTGAATCATCTTAATGATTTTTGATTATGTTTGAATTTGCTTCAATTCGTATCCCCGGCGGCATCGAACTCGGGATAGTGACCGGAGGCACGGCCTACACCGGCAAGGTATGGAGAGCTCTGGCACGTCAGATTTATTGCGAACACGGCGACGGCGGTTTTTGGGAGATTGACCATCTTCCCGGCGGTACACCTTATATATATAATGAACCCGTGAGGCTCTCGATATCCCATACCGATGGCTGCTTCGTGGGGGCCACGCTCCG
>JAFLTX010000077.1:4273-6151 GCA_022509145.1 Muribaculaceae bacterium
AACTTTTTTTTGCGATTTTTTTGCAAGTTTCAAATTTTTGTTTAACTTTGCGATGCATACCAATCCGAAACAAGCGAAGCTGAAATCGGGAAATTGGGATGCTTGGACATAGAAAGCGTTACTTGCGCTTGTTCTTGACTTTCGAAATCTGACAGTTTCAATCCTCCCCAAGAGCAACGCAGCGAAATGACGCACGTGGTGTATATTCAGTCGACTATCCCTCTCTGTGAAGAGGGGGATACGAGTCGAAAACCTACACATACGTGAGGCTTGTCGTTGCTCGTCTTGGGAACAAGGCAATGTCAGAGCCTCGAAAGTGAGACGGGTCAAAAAGGCAAGTCCCACGTTTTTTGTGTTTTTATCGGAAAAGGAAGCCAACGAATAAAAGTTTGAAATAGAGAGTATTAACTAAATAAAAACACAAAATTAATTAACATGAGAAAACTCTTATTAATGCTTGTCGCGTGCATGGTAGCGTTTGCAGCCAATGCAGCGAATCCTGATTTGTATCTCCGTGGAGATATGACAGGCGGATCTTGGCCGGCATTAGATAAGTACAAATTCACGGAAAACAATGGTGTTTATACGTTGAATTTGGACGAACTCTACGGCGCATTTAAAATTAGTACCAATAATTGGAACAACAGCTACAACTATGGTACTTCTACTAAACTTAAGCTGGATACAGAGTATACGCTCACAAATGGAGGCAGCTCCCCAAATATGAATCTTGACGGGGGTATTACTCTTAAGAATGTAACAATGACATTCACCCTAAGTGGTGCCAAGCTTAAAATCACAGGTCAAGCCCAGGAGAATGAATATACCGACGTATATCTTGTTGGCGATATTGGAAACACTGGCTGGACCCTCGACACCCAACTTTATCCCTTGAAACTTAAACAGGGAACATCCAACACTTATGAAGGCTCTTATACCTTCAGCTATTCAATGAACTACTTCAAGATGAAGGCCGGTACGTTAGTATATGGCACAGGCGTTGATGCAGACAAGAATGTCCAGATGGGCGAAAACTATACCGCCTCACAATCCGGCAATTCATTTGTTCTTGCTAATGGCACTTATGACTTCACTTTTGTTCTTGAAAAGAATGCTGACACTGGTGTTCTCACTGTAACAGGTCAAGGCGCTGAACTTCCGGAAGTTTCTTATAACTCCTGGTACGTAAATCTTGCCGGTGCCTTCAATGGCAATAACTTCGATGCAACTTACACCCAACCGACGGCTTTAGGTATTGCAACATTTGAAAGCATACAAATCGGTAAGGATGCTTTTGAACTCAAGACTTGGGATCCTTCACAGCAAAAAGATTCTTATTACAACTCCTGCGCAAGCGGCGACCTCGTTCCGGGGCAATGGACGGAAATCTCCAACGCCGGCTATGAAGGCCAGTTCATCAAGATTGCAGGTGCAAAGACACAAGAAAACTTCAAGGTAGAATTCGACTGCACCAACAACCAGATTCGTGTAACATCTCTGGGCGGTGGCATCGACGATCCAGAACCCGAAATTCCCACCGATCTTTATCTTATCGGTACTCTGAATGAAGCAGGCACTTGGAACCCCGAGGGTGAGAGCTTCAACAACGATGGAGACAACATGTTCTCAATCGAGAATGTGGCAATTTATCCTTCCCAGGGTGACACTCTCGGATACTTCGGCTTCACCGGCGCTTCTTCTGCAGATTGGTCTGTCGTAAACGGTGCTCGCTACGGCGCCTCGACTAAGGATGAGCCTATCGACGCTTCAGAAGGTGAAGTCGAGACTACTTTCGAAAAAGGTGAATACGCCTGGAGTATTGCACCGGGTATCTACAACCTCTATGTAGGCTTCGATGAGATGAGCCTTACAGTAGAA
>JAFLTX010000078.1:0-3991 GCA_022509145.1 Muribaculaceae bacterium
GTGTTTACGTTGGGGATATCGATGCCGTTTTCGATGATGGTGGTTGAAAGAAGCACGTCGTAATCGTGGGCCACGAAGTCGGTGATACGCTTCTCCACCATCTCCGGCGGCATCTGCCCGTGGGCCACCACCGTTCTTACGTCGGGCAGGATTCTGCGCAGACGCGCCTCGAGGTCTTCAAGGTCGGCTATGCGGTTTGACACGATGAAGACCTGTCCGTTGCGGCTGAGCTCGAAATTGATGGCTTCCTTGATGATGTCGTCGTCGAGCGTGGCCACGGAGGTCACGATAGGATGGCGGTTGGCCGGCGGGGTGTTGAGCGAGCTGAGGTCGCGCGCTCCCATAAGGGAGAACTGGAGGGTGCGCGGTATGGGGGTGGCGCTCATGGTCAGGGTGTCGACCTGGGTCTTGAGCTGGCGCAGCTTCTCCTTCACCGACACTCCGAATTTCTGCTCCTCGTCGATGATCAACAGTCCCAAATCTTTGAATTTCACCGACTTCCCCACGAGCTTATGGGTGCCTATAAGGATGTCTACCTTTCCGGCTTCCAGGTCGGCCAAAATCTCCTTGACCTGTTTTGCCGACTTGGCCCGCGAGATGAATTCCACCCTCACCGGGAAATCCTTGAGGCGCTCCGAGAAGGTCTGGTAATGCTGCATGGCCAGGATGGTGGTGGGCACGAGCACGGCTGTCTGCTTGTTGTCGGCAGCGGCCTTGAAGGCGGCGCGTACGGCGAGCTCTGTTTTCCCGAACCCCACGTCGCCACATACGAGGCGGTCCATGGGGCGCGTCGACTCCATGTCGGCCTTGATGGCCTGGGTGGCGGTGATTTGGTCCGGGGTATCCTCATAGCGAAACCCTGCTTCGAGTTCGCTCTGCATATAAGAGTCGGGCGAGAAGGCAAACCCCTTCTCCTCACGCCTGGCGGCATAGATTTTTATGAGGTCGCGGGCGATGTCTTTTACGTGGCTTTTCGTGCGCTCCTTCATTCGCTGCCATGCTCCCGTGCCCAGCTTGTTGATGCGTGGAGGCACACCCTCCTTGCCGCGATATTTCGAGAGTTTATGCAGGGCATGGATGCTCACCAGGATGATGTCGTCGTTCTGGTAATAGAGCTTTATCATCTCTTGGGGCGAGCCGTTGACAGCCGTTTTCACAAGGCCTCCGAAGCGCCCGATGCCATGGTCGATATGTACGATGTAATCATCTTTCTCGATCATCTGCAGCTCCTTGAGACTCATGGCGAGTTTCCCGTTGCGGGCGCGGTCGCTCTTGAGGCTGTATTTATGGAAGCGGTCGAAAATCTGATGGTCGGTGAAGAAGCAGGTCTTCGAAAGATGGTCGATAAACCCCTCGTGGAGAGTGAGTTCTACGGGCTCGAACGTGATGGCTTCTCCCCGTTCCTTGAAGATATCCTGCAGGCGCTGTGCCTGATAGGGGGAGTCGCTCATCAGCAGGATGCGATAGCCGTCGGCAAGAAATTTGGCAAACGACTCGGATATAAGCTCGAAATTCTTATGGTAGAGCATCTGGGGGGAGCACTTGAAGTCGATCTCGTTTGCCGACTTGTCTGACGCCGGACCTTCGCCCGGGTGGCCACCCGTGTACTCCACCTTCTTCATCCCCTCCCAGCACCGTGCGAAATCTTCATAGCTCACGAGTTGCGACAGGGCGTCGGCATCCCCTTCGCCCGTGAGCTGCGCGCTCTCCGAAAGGGTGGTGTTGCAGACGGCCTCCACTCTTTTGAGGAGCTCGGACCCGTTGCCGCACCATACGATAGTCTTGGGATCTACAAACTCGAGGAGGGGCACTCCACCGTCGCCTTTGGCCGAAGAGTCGGCGCCCATCACAGAGGCTTCCTCCAGGCGCTCGCGGCTGAGCTGTGTCTCCACGTCGAAAAGCCGGATGGAATCCACCTCGTCGTCGAAGAAATCAAGGCGGTAGGGGTATTCGTTGGAGAAAGAATAGATGTCGAGAATCGAACCACGGTTGGCAAACTGCCCAGCCTCATACACGTAATCGGTCTCCTTGAAACCGAGGTCGCGCAGGCGCCTTACCACGTCCGAGAGCTTGTATCGGCCCCCCGAACGTATCAACAGCATATTCTCGCCCAGCTCTACGCGCGGCGGCACCTTCTCGGCCAGCGCCTCGGGGTAAGTGACGATCCAGCGCAGCGCCTTTGAATTGACTATTGCATCGAGCGTTTCGGCCCTCAGAATCTGCTGGGGAGGGTCGGGCTGGCCATAGCGGATGCCCCGGCGATACCCCGACGGGAAGAATGCAGCCGCATTGTCGCCGGCTATGTGGGTGAGGTCGTGATAGATATAGGCTGCAGTGTCCATATCCGGAGCCACCACGATGTTTAGGCGCTTCGGACTGCACACCCGGGCCAGGAGGAGGGCGAGCGCCGATCCCCCGAGGCCATAAAACCTGACGGGCTTCTTTGCCGCTCCCTCCGCGAGCTTGCGGGCGAGAGTTATAGTTTGCTCGTCGGCCAGAAATTTTGCCGCTTCCTCAAGCCTCATCTCTTCCCTGCGCCGGATTTCTTCTTTTGTGAAGGTTTCTTTTTATCGGCAGAAGCCCCCTTCGTCTGGCCGGGAGCCGCAAGCATAGCGTCGTAGAGCTCTTTGTTTCTGAGCATATCGGCCGCCACGGCAAATTCCGTGTCGTAGGTCAGCGAGAACTCGTCTTCGCCGCTGCGGTTGTAGTAGCGGCTCACAATCTCGCGTCCCAGGAATTCCGAAACTTCCTGCCGGCGGTTGCGCAGGTCGCGCGAAAGGTCGGGCTGAATCAAGGTTTCGAGGGTGTCAAGCTCGGCGCTGAGCGCTTCGGTCATAAACCCTTCGGTGTTGGCCGTCTTGCGCAGTTCGTCGAGGAGCTGGCGCCCCGTCTTGTCGCTCTTTATTTTGGCTGTGTCGACGAAGGCTATGAAGTCTTCGTAAATCTCGTCCGTAACCTTAAACTCCGACGGAGCCGGAATCGAGGGGTGCTCGGCCGCATACTTGGTGGCGTAGTCGAATATCTGGTTCGCGCTCACCAGGTTGAAGAGAAGGCGCGAGTAATCGGGGAGAGCCGTTACGGTGTCGGGCACCAGGCCTCCGCCGTCGCGCACGATGCGGCCTTTCTTGGTCTTGAATTCGTTGGTGAGGCTGTCGGGAGTGCGGGCCACGCTGCCGTCGGGCTTGCGGTGGGTGTAGTCAAGAGCCTGGATCAGGCGCCCCGAGGGGAGGTAGTATTTCGCCGTGGTGATCTTGAGCAGACCGCTGAAGGGGGTCTGCAACGTGCTTTGCACCAGCCCTTTGCCGAAGCTGCGTTGTCCCACGAGCACACCGCGGTCGAGGTCTTGCACCGCTCCGGCCACAATCTCCGACGCCGAGGCACTCCCGTCGTCGATGAGGATTACGAGCGGAGTGTCGGGCATCACAGGGTGTTTCGAGGTGGTGTAGGTGGTGTTTTGATTTTCGGTTTTACCCTTTGTCTCGAGCACTTTCGTGCCTCTGGGGAGGAACATCCCGAGGATATCCACTGCAGATTCCACGAGGCCGCCGCCATTGTCGCGCAGATCGAGCACCACTCCTTTGAGGCCTTCCACCTCCTTGAAGCTTTCGAGTGCTGTCTGCACTTCCTTGGGGCTTTTCTCCATAAAAGAGGTGAGTTTTACGTATCCCACATCCCCGCCAATAACGCCGGCAAAGGGGACACTCTTATCCTGCACCCTCTCGCGCAGCACCTCTATCTGCAGGATGCTGTCGGCGGCATAAGGGCGCTCTACGGTGACGAGCACAGTGGTGCCGGGCTCGCCGCGCAACAGTTTGGTGGTAAAGTCGGTGGGACGGCCCTGCACGTCGGTAGTGTCTACACGCAGTATCTTGTCGCCGCTCTTCAGGCCCGCTTTATACGAAGGCGAACCCTCGATGGGTAGGGATATGTAGGTGTTGCCGTCGCGGCCCATCACGAAGGCTCCGATGCCGCCGTAGGCCCCGGTGGTCAT
>JAFLTX010000078.1:4091-5827 GCA_022509145.1 Muribaculaceae bacterium
CCCACATAGCTGCCCATGATCTGATTCACCTCACGCGCCGACTGGCGGATGAGCACCATCTCTTCGTGGTGCACGGTGCCTTCGTCGTTCCATTCGGGCACGTCGGTTCGCCAGTCGTAGCCTCCGATGCGCTCGGCGGCATGGTTGATTGCCGCGTTGGCGTAGACCACGGCCTCGATAAGCGAGTTGCTGGCCAGGCGGTTCCCTCCGTGCAGGCCCGTGCGGCTGCATTCGCCTATGGCATAGAGGCGCCCTATGCTGCTCTCGCCGTTTAGGTCTACCTTAATGCCGCCGCAGAGATAGTGGGCCGCCGGCGCCACGGGTATCATCTCCTTGGTGAGGTCGATGCCAAGCGAGAGACACTTCTCGTAGATGGTGGGGAAGTGGCGCTTGGTCTCCTCGGGGTCTTTGTGGGTAACGTCGAGATATACGTGGTCGGTGCCGTGCAGCTTCATCTCGCTGTCGATTGCGCGGGCCACGATGTCGCGGGGCGCCAGCGAGAGCCGGGAGTCGTATTTCTGCATAAACTCTTTCCCGTCGGGGTCGCGCAACACGGCGCCGTATCCGCGCATCGCCTCCGTAATAAGAAACGAAGGCCTGTCGCCCGGATGATAGAGGGCCGTGGGGTGGAATTGGATAAACTCCATGTCTCTCACGTCGCCCTTGGCGCGGTAGACCATGGCTATTCCGTCGCCTGTGGCAATCAGCGGGTTGGTTGTAGTGGTATAGACGCTCCCCACGCCGCCTGTGGCCATTACGGTGACTTTCGAAAGGAAAGTGTCTACCTCGCCGCTCTTTTCGTTGAGCACGTAGGCTCCGAAGCAAGTGATGCCCGGAGTGCGACGCGTGACTATTTTCCCCAGATGATGCTCCGTGATGATCTCGATGGCGAAGTGGTTTTCATATACGTCAATCCCCTCGCAACGGCGCACGGCTGCCGTCAGCGCCTCCTGGATGGCCGCTCCGGTGCGGTCGGCCTGATGAAGGATGCGAAATTCCGAGTGGCCTCCCTCGCGGTGAAGGTCGAAGTCGCCTTCGTCGTTGCGGTCGAAGTCCACGCCCCAACTCAGGAGGTCGGAGATGCCGTCGGGCGCGCCCTTCACCACCTTCTCCACTGCCGCCGGGTCGCTCAGGAAGTCGCCGGCCACCATCGTGTCGGATATATGCTTGTCGAAATTGTCTACCGCCAGATTCGTGACGCTGGCCACGCCCCCCTGGGCATAATACGTATTGGCCTCCTCGAGACTCGTCTTGCAAATGAGGGCCACTTTGCCATATCGGGCCGCTTTAAGCGAGAAACTCATCCCCGCTATACCGCCGCCAATAACCAGAAAATCATACTTTTTTACCATCTGAGTGCAAAAATTCGGTGATAATACCCTACGAAAACCGGGCGGTAGGCCGCAGCCAACCACCGGAACGCACTGCAAATTTAATCAAATAAAATGATTACACCGAACCCCAGCCCAACTTTAACCCCTCTCCCCCAACAATTTTTATCGATTCCCCCTCCCTTCCATACATATAATATATGTAATATTTCCACACCTCTATTTGTGCACTCCAAGTATGGGGTTTAGATGGAGAGGCGGCGGAGGGTGGCGAGGATTTCGGGGTTGATGGGCTTGTCGTCTTTGATGGCGCGGGTGAAGGGGACGTGGACAATCTCATCGTTTTTAATCCCGATCATCACGTTGCGCTGGTCGTCAAGGAGCGCGTCGATAGCCGCGGCGCCC
>JAFLTX010000079.1 GCA_022509145.1 Muribaculaceae bacterium
TTTAAGTTTACATTTTTAACCTTTTTTCTGTAAACCTATTTCAGGACAAGACAGATGGCATTAATTGGGAGGGGAATTTGGGGGATTGTGGGGAGCGGTGGCGCTGGTTTCGGGAGTTTTTATTAAATTTGCGACTGATATGGCACGCAAGTTCTATGTAGTGTTTGAAGGGCGTCACCCCGGTGTTTATGAAGACTGGGATGATGCGCTCGACCAGGTGAAGGAGTTTCCCGGTGCGAAATATAAGGGTTTTGCGTCGCAGCAGGAGGCCGTGGATGCTTTCAGACGATACTCGGAGCAGGGGGATGTGCCTCTGGGAGATGTATTGATGGAAAGCTCGCGCCAGACGGCCGGGAAGGTGGACTATGTGCTCATCCCGGAGATTGATCTGACGGGGTGGGCGGTAGACGCCAGCTGCCTGGGAAATCCCGGCGTGATGGAGTATCGCGGTGTGGAATTGGCCACAGGAGCCGAGATTTTCCGTGTGGGTCCGTTTCAGGATGCTACCAACAATATAGGAGAGTTTCTTGCCATAGTTCACGCCCTTGCGCTGCAATATCAGAAAGGGGTGAGCCATCCGATCTACAGCGATTCGCGCACGGGGATGGCCTGGGTGCGCAACAAGCGTATCAACACCAAGCTGGCGCCCACGGCGCGCAACGCCCGTGTGTTCGAGCTCATGCGCCGCGCTCTGGAGTGGCTGCACACCCACTCCTACTCCACTCCCATCCGTAAGTGGGAAACCGACGAATGGGGCGAGATTCCCGCGGATTTCAACCGCAAGTAAAGTCATGGCAAACCGCCACCCTGCGTCAAGCTGATTTCAACGGGTGCGGTTTTTTCGGAAATAAATATAGTTTGTAAGTTTGCACCCGATTCAGAGTGCAAATATACTAAATAGAAAGGGGTGTCAGAGGACGCCTTGCTCCATAAGGGTGGCGATGCGCTCTATGATGGCGTCTTCCTCGTTTTTGTCGGGGTTGTAACCGGCTTTCATGTTCATGCCGAAGAAGCGCCCGAAGGTTTGCCAGAATGATGCGCGGAATGTCCCCAGGAAGGCCTTTACGATGTTGTAGCTCGATTGGTCGGTCTCGCGGTTGATGAGCTTCAGAAGCACTTTCCCCTGGTTTTTGGTAAACTTCATGATGGCCGGCTTGTATTGGGCCACGATATCCTTCTCCATCACAGAGAGATGCTTTTCGCGGTCTTTCTTGTCGGGGATTGTCTGGATATATTCGTAAGTCTCGAGCAGGGCCTCGCCGGCGGCTTTGGCGTAAGGGAGAGCCTTGCGCACATCGCGCACAGTGCGCCAGTAAAACTCCTCCTGCTTCTTGTTTTTAAACTTCAGCTTGGGATACACATAGATGTCGTTCATCTCGATCATCCTGACGGTGTCGCCGTATTCATCCACAAACTTATACCACCCCTTGTAGGCCTTTTTGATAGGGACTTCGGGCTCCTTCGTCTGGGCAAATGCCGGGCCGGCTGCCGCGATAATCACGGCTGCAAGAAGCAGAAGGCGAAGCATGAAGCGTGGCATTTTGAAATTTGTTCTTAAAAATTAAAACGGCGGCAGTAAAAATAATATTGCGTCAGGGCCCAGGCGCATAAGCAATTGGATGGTTTGCGTTCCGGCGGGGATGTTACTGCAAATATCATACCTTAACTCCCTGAGGCGCGGGTCGGCCGACTGCAGGCGCTCGCGCAAGTCGGCGCAGAGCCCGGGGTCGTTGAGCCCGAGAATCCGCATCGTGGCCGTGAACACTTCCCCGCAAACCTCAGATGCCGGTTTCCCTTCGGAGAAGATTCCTTCGGGGAGAAGAAGCGGGAGGAGATGGCGGCAAAACGGCAGCGGCCCCAGGAGGGTGGCCCAGGTGGAGCGGATTTTGCGCTCTTCCCTTGGCGCCTCGCGCGACAGGAGCCAGCCGGCCGGAGGCGCGTTTTTCAGCGCGGAGGCACTCCCCTGCACGGGCACCGACAGGCGCACCTCTTCTGCGAGCTGAAATCGCATCCAGTCGCGCGGCTTCAGGCCGCAGGCGCCGTTGGCGGCAATGATTGCACCCTCTTGGCGGCTCTCCTCTCCTCCCTCAGGGCGCAGGAGAAACTCCGAGATGAAGGGGCGCCACCAGTCTATGGGGGCGAACAGAGGAGGAAAGAGGGGAAGCTGACGGGTCATTTCCAGTTTTTCTCCGCGGCCTTTTCCTTGTCGGGATTGGGGTTGGAGAAGATTCTGTTCCAGCGTATCTTGTTGGCGTCGAGCAGCTGGCGCTCCTCGTCGATAGAATAGAGAATTCGTTGGGGAGTGCCCACCACGTGGTCTTCCGGCACAAGGCCGAAGTATCGGCTGTCGAGCGACATATCGCGGTTGTCGCCCATCATCCAATAGTAATCCATCTTGAAGGTGTAGTAGGGATTGTCCTCGCCGTTGATGTAGATTTTGCCGTCTTTAACCTGGAGGGTGTTCCCTTCGTAGGTCTCGATGGCGCGACGGTAGAGAGGCAGGTTGTCGAGGGTCACGTGGAGCGTTTTTCCTCGTTTCGGAATCCAGAATTCGTCGGTGTCGGCGCGGGTCCAGTCCCAGGGGTTGCCGAGAGGCCATACGTTGTTGAGGTCGTAGAAGCCGGCGATGTTCTCCTTGAGGAGCGGACCGCCCACTTCAGGCCATTTCTCCACCTCGGCCTTCATTTGGGCCGTGAGGGGGACGCGGTAGTACATATATCCGGCCAGCTCGTTACCCACGATGGGGCCCGAGCCGTGGTCTTCGCGCCTTACGCCAAGGTCAAGCCATTTGTCGTCGGAGATAGGGCGTGTCACCGGGATTATGTAGTTGAACTGTACGTTGTCGGCAAATCCGATCGGTTTTCCGTTGATATAGACGGTGTCGGAGACGAGCTGAATCCGTTCGCCGGGGAGCCCGATCACACGCTTTACGTAGTTTTCACGCCGGTCTACGGGGCGCACAAGCACGTCGCCGAAGACGGCCTTGTTGGCCTTGATGTAGGCCAGAGGGTCGGAATGGCCCTGCTGCCGTAGCTGGTGGGCTATCATATAGTAGTCGGCATCGGGTACGAGCGAGAGCACAGTGTCGCCCTCGGGGAAATTGAAGACCACGATGTCGCCGCGCTCCACGGAGCGGAACCCCGGCAGGCGGTGATATTCCACCTCAGGATGGTCGAGATAGCTTTTCCCGCCCACTATGGGCATAGTGTGGAGGGCAAACGGGAAGTGGAGCAGCGTGTTGGGCACGCGCGGGCCGTAGGTGGTCTTGTTTACCCACAGGTAATCGCCCACAAGCAGCGACTTCTCGAGCGACGAGGAGGGTATCTTATATTGCTGGCCTATGAAGGCGAAGATGATGTAGACCAGGACCAGGGCGTAGACGATGGCGTCGACCCACGACATTATTCTGCGGGTGGATTTCTTGCTGGTTTTCCACCAGGTCCAGGGTATGTAGGATGTGATGTAGATGTCGGCCAGCAGGAACCATAGGAGCAGGAGCCAGGGGTTGGCAATCCATATCACGAAGAGGAAGAAGAGGAGCGAGACGATGCCGAAGCGCACCCAACGGGTGGCTTTCACTTCGCTCAGCCTGCGCTTGAGGTCGGCGGTGAAGCGGCGAGTCTTGGATTGCTCCCGGGAATTGTTGTCCATTTAGCTGTAGGTTCTGAAAAGTTAGGTAAAGAGATTTCGGGTGCCTGTGATGTCGGAGAGCATCTGGCCCATAGAGAAGAATCCTTTCTTGCCGGCGAGCCATTCCGCTGCCCTTACGGCACCCTCGGCAAATCCGCGGCGGTTTTTGGCCGAGTGGGTGAAGGAGATGGTGTCGGCCTCGCTCTCCCAGGTTACGGTGTGGATTCCGGGCACTTCGCCGCGGCGCTCTGTGCTTACGGGGAGCCATTCCGGGTCGCGGCTCTCGAGCGTGGGTTCATACCATCCGGGAGCCTTTTCGTAGGCTGCCACCAGTTCGTCGGCCAGCGTGACGGCCGTGCCCGAGGGATGGTCGAGCTTGTGGATATGGTGGCTCTCGGCAAGAGCCGGGGTGTAGGCCGGGAAGCTGTTCATTATGCCGGCCACGTAGCGGTTTATCGCCCTGAAGATGTTGACTCCGATGGAGAAGTTGGAGGAGTGGAGCAGCGTGCCTTCTCCTGCGTCGCAGATGCGCTTGAATTCGGCGAGGCGGTCGTTGAAGCCCGTGGTGCCGCATACCACCGGCACTCCGGCTTCGAAGCAAGCCCGGATGTTGTCCGGGGCGGCGGAGGGCACGGAGAATTCTATGGCCACGTCGGCGCTGCGGAACGCCTCCGACGCCATATCGGCGCGGTTGTCGACGTCGATTACGGCCACAATCTCGTGGCCTCTGGCTTTTGCAATCTCTTCGATGAGTCTCCCCATCCGGCCGTAGCCGATCAATGCTATCTTCATCAGAATCCGAATCCTATATTGTCAACGTAGAGTGTGAGCCCTTCGGTGCCTACGAAGGGAGTGCCGCAAGACGAGGAGCACATCACCAGCACGTGGGTGGGTGTCTCGTCGGCGTCGGCCCAGCCTTCTTCCTGCACGGGCACGAGTTTGCCTTTGGAGTTTTTGGCGTAATAGGCCTTGTCGCCGTTGAGCAGGCCCATATACGGCTTGTAGTACGACTCCTTGGTGATGTCGCCGTAGTGGATGTAGAGCTTATGGTTGAGCGTCAGGGGTATGCTCTTGGCGTAGCGCTCGCGGCCGGTGCCCACGCGCAGGGCGTGGATGTTCCCTTTCTCGTCTTCCCAGCGCTTCTGCAGCAGCACGTAAACTTCGGCGTTGTCTCTGCCGTTGAGGGTCTTCTTGGAGCTGAAGCCGGTAGACTTGGTGCGGGTGTTCCCCTCGGGCATCTCCACCTTGTAGTCAAACACCAGAGCCTTGGGGCGTTTGGTGTAGGGCATCCCCATCTCCATCTTCGAGAAGGGGCCCTTGGTAGAGGAGATAGGCTCGTAGATTCGGCCCAGGAAGATCGTTCCGGCCACCATTACGTTCATATCCACTATGCCGAGCACACTCACTTCCTCCATCTTGGCCGTCATCTTGGCCATCATATTGCCGTTTACTTTGGCCGGTGTTACCGTGCCGGAGCCTTTTACGATACCGCAGACCTTGGCGTAGACGTTGCTTGTGGCCCAGGGCGAGCCGCCTTGGTTCACGTAAGGAGTGTTGGCGCCGAGTGTGGCGGTGGGCCCTATTTCATAGAGGGTCTTGGTTTTCCCTCCGAGCGCTTTGCTTTCTTTTACGGTGCGTGTCACCCATTGCGACATATCGCCAAACTTGATGGGCTCCACTCTCAGCGACTGTGCCGAGGCTGAACCCGATGCGAGAATCAACGCTATTGTGATGGAATAAAAAAGTCGTTTCATTTCGTTGGTAAAAACTGATTGCAAAATTAGCAAAAAATCTGCTAAAATTGTTCTCCGAGGAGCCGACAATAGCAATAATAATGAGAAAAAGAGGCACAAAAGCGGGTAAAAAGTGCATTAAATTAGGGTAATTGGGGGTTGAAATACAAAATTATTTTGTGGTTTTACAAAAAAAATGTAACTTTGCACCGCAAAACTCGCCACCGGCGTGGTGAGCAGCATCAAGACGGCCCATTCGTCTATCGGTTAGGACGCAAGATTTTCATTCTTGAAAGAGCAGTT
>JAFLTX010000008.1 GCA_022509145.1 Muribaculaceae bacterium
ATACTGAACAATCAAATCCTAAATAAATCTGTAAACAAATTTCAGGACAGGTCAAAGCCCAGCCGGCGCCACAGCGGCCTGCGCTTCGCTTTTTCCGGCTCGGCGGCGTAGAGGCAAAAAAGCGGCGCCCATCAAGAGATGAGCGCCGCAGATATTGTCATTCTATAGATGATTCCTATTTCTTTTCGTAGATCTTGTTGTGGACTGAACCATTGAGGTGTTCGCCTTCAACCGGAGCGTTGTAGTCGCCTACCTGGTCGCTCACAATATCTACCGTGCAATCCTTATCCTCGGCATAATTCTCTTCGCCAAACGCATTGATGTAGTAATCAGGTTCGCGGTCGAGGAATCTCACTGTAGCCTTGTCGAGATAGCTCTTCAGCTCTTCGAGTGAGAGAACATCGTTGAAGTAGTTCCAAACCTCGAAGGTGATACCGTCGTCATATCTTTCGCGGCAATAGTTGATTACTTCTTCGTTGATACCGTCGGTCCAGATTCTGATACCGCCTTCTACGAATTGTACGTTAAACGTTACCTCGTTGCCGGCGATGTTGTAAACCACCTGTTCCGGACCACCGTGGAGCATCAGCTCGTCGAAGTGCTTCTCTACTACAGCCATATCGTCGGCATCGCAGTAGTACATTGCGGGAACGGGGATAAATACCTCAACGTCGGTGTTGGCACGAACGTGGATCGAGAGGTGTGATTCCAGATATTCGCCGTTCTTGTCGTCTACGCCAAGGTTGATTTCAACCTCGTTGTCGAAGCCATAGCTCGGAGCGCTGGGATCGAGCACGTCATCGTCGCCGTCGTTCGGATCCGGATCCGGTGTTTCGGGAGTTTCCGGTTCAGTCACCTCGGGAGCCTGGCCCTTGAGGTAAGCGGGAGAAATCTTTACGATCCAGTCGTTGAAGACCCAGTCGCGTTCTACGTCCATATTCTTATTGGCGTCCTGGCCTGCCGGATGCTCTGCGAAGAAATCGAAGCATACGTAGTAGTTGCCGTCCACCTCTATAATAATATATTCGTAGTGATTCTTGCTGTCGGTTGAATTGTGGTAGCCAAACTGGTCAATGACATCTTCCGGGCAATACATATCGGTCATCAGAGTGGTGCCGATAAATTTTTCGCCGGTTTCATCGTCTGTGTATACAGTGTTGTTCTGGCCGCTGTTGAAGTTGTTTACGTGCTCGTATACATCTTCGTACTCATACTTGTCGCGGAGCACGAATTCTTCTTCGGGCCACCATGCAGTCTGCTGCTTAACCTTGTCGGTGTAAGCGAGAAGGTGGTTCATGTGGCTCGAGCCGGTACCGATGTTCTGGCCGTAACCGTCTTCATAAGTCTGCTGGCCGGTGTAAACCTGCTGTACCCAATAGTTGTTCCAGTCGATATGGATATCGTTCTTCACATTGGGACGCGGGTCGGCTACAGCTGCCAATACCTTTTCAATCTCTTCTTGTGTTACGTTGGTCGGACGCTCCCACTTCTGATACCAGAGGTTGCCGTTCACATCGACACCGCGAGTGGAAGTGGCACCCCAATAATGGTCGCCCGAGTAGGCCACAACCTTCGGAGCTTTTACCAAAAGCCCCTTGTCGCTGCCGTACGACGGGTCATTTTCTGTGGAGCAAGAAGTCAACAGACCTCCGGCTACCACGCCGAGCGTCATCATCGTTAATTTCAGACTCTTCTTCATCACTATGTTATTTCGTTGATTTTTAGCAGTTTATTCTATTTAATATCTCTCGGCGAGGTCTTTTTCGCCGAAATTTTTACAAAATTACAAATTATTTCTCGAATTTGCAAATCTTAATTGCAATTTTTTTCACAAAAATTTACATTTTTTTCATCCCGCGCAAACCACGCAGCAGCGGCGACCCCGCTGGTGCCCTCTTCAACACCTCCAGCCGATCCAACCCATCGGCAATCACCAAACCCTCCAAAGGCATAAACTCCGGCAAGATCCCGGGCATCTCTCCTTTATCAATATGGGCGCAGATATTACCAGGCACCTCTCCTTTATTTTCGGCGCACAATTTTCCGGGCACCTCTCCTTTATTATTATGGCTGCACATATTATAGGAGCACACCCGCTGACACAAATCGCAGCCGAATATCGTGCCCGTCCGCTCAACGAGCTCGCGCTCCTCCTTCTCAAGAGCGCCAACCTTCTCTATGGTTAAATAATTCAAACAGCGCCGGCTGTCTACCATCCCGCCGGGCAAAAGCGCTCCTCCCGGGCAAACCCTTTGCGCGGCCTCCACATCCTGCATAGTCTCAACATCATCACCCATTTGCATATTGGCGGAGAGATCCCCAATCTCAAGCGTCGTGAGAATCTCTGCCAGAAACACCATACTGCCCACTCCCGGCACAATCACATTCCCGTGCCCGCGACTTCTCACACCAACGCCGCTCCTCACGGCCCAATATCGCTCCAAGATGGGAGCAGAATCGATGCAGATGCGCCATTCGCCTCCAAACTCTCCCTTCAGCGCCTTCACCACGCCCTTGAGCCTTTGCCGGAGCACCTTATGATAATCCAGCCCCAACGCATACGTGGCCACTCCTTTATAAGGGTTGGCCTGCCGATAATTAAAAGCAACTGAAATCACCGTCTTGGCCCCGTCGAGCAGCAGCCTGGGGTCGCGGCGCAAGTCGCGGTGGCACGCCATATACTCCATCCCGGCGTGGTGCCCGGCCTCGAGCCATTTCTCGAAGCGGAGCCACTCATCCGCCTCTACCTCCCCGGCCTCGCTCCATCCCCAGCGTGCCGCGCCGCTCTCCTCAAGCAGTCGGCTCAGCCTTTCTTGCAGCATCATCGCGCTTCCTGCCGTTTCTGCGGCGACGTTTCTTCTTCCGTTTCCGCTTGACCTCTATCCGGTCGTCGAGATCGCCCGGTTTCAGCCCCGGCATCAGCGACTTCACCTCCCGGATGAAATCATAATCATACATCAGCCGCTTCAGAGCAGTGGTCACGATGGCGCCTGTGCCGTGGCCGCGATTCTTCTCCTTCACCTCCCTCGCCTTTTTGGGCAAATCCTTATACGGCACCTTCACCCTGTTGAATTTCGAGAAGAGCGCCGCGTAGCGTTCCGCAAGCGAATCGCCGGCTTGCGCCAGATTCTCCATCGTCACGTCCCAGAGAGTCGGCAGCTTCCCGTTCGGACCCACTTTCTCGCGAAGGGTATGGTCTTTCACCTTGAAAAGATGACACAACTCCGGCACCACGCGAAACACCACTCCCACCTGCTTCATCAGCTGGAGCGTGGCAACGGGGTCGTTGCTCTCCATTATTTTCCCAAACTCCGTGGCCACCCGCGGACGCCTCACAATCTTTATCCTTTGGGCGTTATCTTTCATCGATTTCATGATTTCATCGGGGATTTCCCACCCGTAGCGCACTGCAAACCGAAGCGTGCGCAAGATGCGGATCGGGTCGTCGCTGTAAGTCTCGCCCGGCTCCATCGGGGTCATGATTCGATGATTTTTTATGTCGTCTATGGCGCGGCCCGTCAAATCGAGCATCTCGCCTGTGGTTACGTTCTGATAAAGGGAATTGATGGTGAGGTCTCTGCGCAGGCAGTCGTCCATAATCGAACCGAAACACACCTCCGGATTGCGGCTGTTGGCGTCGGTGTACTGCTCCCTGCGGGTCTGCACCACCTCTATCTCATGTTGGGGGAAAGCCTTCAGCCTCAGCTTCGACGAGCTGAAGCGCCTGTAGAGCTTCGGAGGCTCGGCCGTAAGCCCCTCCTGCTCGAGCCAGATCGGAAACTGGACACCTCCGTCGGGGAGCGCTACGGCAAGGTCTACGTCATGGATCTCGTGACCCATAAGCATATCGCGCAGGCAGCCGCCCACCACATACACCTTACCTTCCCATTTCGTGCCGCTTATCACGCCACGCAGGTACTCCAGAATCTCTTCATACTCCGCTTTCTGCATAAACATCGCAAAATTAATACTTTTTTTGGTGGCGTTTGAAAAAAAATTGTAATTTTGTATTTTTAGCATACGAATCAATCCCAAAGACATCAATAACGCTATTTAAATCAAAACCTTATACCTTCATGAAGAAATTTTTACAATCCGTACTGTGTATCTCGGCCGTAGCCGTGTTGCAGTTCTCGGCGCAGGCCGAAATCCCGCAGGGTTACTACAGCTCCCTCGAAGGGAAGTGTGGCGTCGAGCTCAAGAAAGCCGTCAAAGCTCTTGCAGCCGACCACGTGCAGATTCCTTACGGCGACCCGAACCCCAACAACCCGGTAAACCCCGTAGAGACAGCCACCTGGAGCGTGTTCCCCGTCTCCGACACCCGCACCATCGACGGGCGCCTCTGCTGGTGGGATATGTACAGCGCCAACAATATGTGGGTGTCGAGCGGCCACATCGGCCTCAATATCGAGCACAGCGTGCCCCAATCCTGGTGGAAAACCAACAACGCCACCTACACCCCGGCCTACTATGACCTCCACCACCTCAACCCCTCCGAGGCCGACGCCAACGGCAGAAAAGGCAACAACCCGCTGGGCATCATCTCAGGAGAACCGACCTGGACCAACGGCGTCACCTCCATCGGCAAGCCCCAGGACTCCTACGGCATCAGCGGCACCTCAGTCTTCGAGCCATATCCCAGCTACCGCGGCGACTTCGCCCGCGCCTACTTCTACATCTTCACCATCTACGACGATATAGAGTGGCAAGAGCAGTACAACTTCATGTACGACACATCGAGCGACCTGCTGCTGCGTCCCTGGGCTTACAATATGCTCCTCGAGTGGAACTCCACCGACCCCGTCAGCATGAAAGAGGTAAACCGCAACGACGCCGTCTACGGATTCCAGAAAAACCGCAATCCCTTCATCGATTGCCCCACTCTGGCCGACCATATCTGGGGCGACAAGAAAGACGTCCCCTTCACATACGTGCCCTTCACCCCCGCCACCGACGACCCTGAGTCGTATCCCGGCTGGGATGAAATCTTCCCCGAGCTCAACCTCGGCTACTGGGCTCCCGTGGCTTCCAACGACGACATCAACGAAGACGAAGAATACTTCATCGTGTCGCCCTCCAAGATGGCTGCCATGACCTACTCGCTCATCTCCACCAACAAGGCCATCGACAAGTGTGTGCTCTCTCCCGAGTTTGACGACAGCTTCACCCCGGCCCTCATCACCTCCGTGCCCCTCGACATCGCCACTGTCAAGCTCGAACAGGGCGAAGACGGATGGTATCTCGCCGTCTATGACCCCGACTACAGCTTCGTGGGCTATATCAGCGTTTCCGGAACAGGCAACGGCGTTTTCTCACAGACAAAGACCGACAACTGCCTCGCTTCAATCGACGTGGACGGCGCCAACAACAAGACCGTCATCACCTACACCAACAGCGGCTGCACCCTGCAGTTCAACTCCGGCAACCCCCGCTTTGCAGGCTATACCTCCAACCAGACCCCCATCCAGCTTTACCGCGCCACCGACGAAGTGGACAACGCCGTTGACGCCGTCGGCGCAGACGCCGCCGCAGCTCTGCTCGGCATCTTCGACATAAACGGCCGCAAGGTAAACGCCGCTTCTGCCGACCAGCTCCAGAAGGGGATCTATATCATTGTAACCGAGAAGGGCGCCCGCAAAGTCATCAAGTAAGGCAGAAGCCCTTTTTCCGCCCTTGCTACAACGACTTTACTACCCCGATGATGAAAAAAATCATTTCTCCAATTCGTTTTAAGGCAGCTTCGGCTGCCTTAGCGTTGCTCACGGTCGCCGGCGCCTGGGCTGCGGAGCCCTCCGTGGAGATGCTCCTGCCTCAAGACCTCAGGGCGCCGCGCCTCCTGCGCACGCTCGCCGAGTTTCCGGCCTCTCAGGGCCGCTCGCGCATCAATCTGGCTCTGGGCGACATATTCTTCTCAAAAACGGAATATGCCGCAGCCCTCGAATATTACAACCGCATCGCCGACAACGCATTCAGTGGCGACGTGGCCGACGGCTTCCTCTTCCGCAAAGCATTCTCGCTGATGAAAGTGGGCTATTACGCCGAGGCCGCAGCCACATTCGCCCGCATCTCCGATGCCTCCACGCCATCCTCGCCGGCATATTTCTATATTGCCTACCTCGACTATGTGGGAGGCGATTACGACCGCGCCTACACCCGCTTCCAGGCTGCCCAGAGAGCCGGCGGCGAGAAGGCCGGAGAAGCCGCGTATTACATCAACCAGATCGACTTCTACCGCGGCGACTACCGCAAGGTGGCCAACGCCGCCGAACGCCTCCTCGCCGGCGACATCCCCGACGAGCTCAAAGGCGAGACCCTCCGCGTCTCCGGCATCGCATTCTTCAAAACAGGCGACAAGACCCGGGCCCAAGACTACCTGCAGCGCTATGTCGACGAAGCCGGCACTGGCGCAGAGCTCACCGCGGTTTACTCCCTGGCCACAATCCTCTACGACCGTGGCGATTACGACGCCGCACTCCCGCTCTTCTCTGCCGTGACCGAAGACCCCGGAGCCCTCGCTCAGAGCGCGTGGCTCTACATCGGCCAGATCCTTCAGAGGCAGGGAGACGCCTCCGGCGCCGCCCTGGCCTTCGACAAAGCCGCCCGGCAGAGCTGGGATTCCGACGTGGCCGAGACCGCGGCCTACAACCTGGCAGTCTCGTCAGGCTCGGGGCTCGGGTTGCCCTTTGCCGACGCCGCCGGGGCTATGGAGAATTTCATCGAATCATACCCCTCCTCGCCGTATGCCGCCAACCTCTCCCGCTATCTGGCCAATGCATACTACGGCAAGGGAGACTACGCCAACGCCCTGCGCCAGGTGGAGAAAATCTCTCCGCAAGACGCCTCCGCCAGGCTCCTGCGCCAGAAGACACTCTATATGCTCGGCGTGGAAGCTCTGCGCCAAGGGCGTCTCACCGATGCCGAGCGCTACCTTACGGAAGCCACCGCATCATCCGCTCCCGACAAGGATGTGGCCGCACAGGCCGCTCTCTGGCTCGGAGAGACTCACTTCCTTCGTAAAGACTACCGCAAGGCGGCCGCCGCCTATGAAGCGGCCCTCGCCTCCGGGCGCCTCGGTGCCAACACAGCCCTGGCCCGCTACGACCTCGGATATGCCTACCTGAAGCTCCGCGAATACGCCAAGGCCCGCAACGCCTTCAAGAGTGCCCTCGATGCCGGCACGCTCTCGGGATACCAGCTCGAAGACGCCCGCCTGCGCTATGCCGATTGCCTCTATTACACAGGCGCTTACACCGATGCCCTCGCCATCTTCAGAAGCATAGCGGCACAGGGAGGCCAGAACGGTGCCTACGCCGACATCCGAGTGGCCGACATCCAGGGGAGAAAAGGCAATGTGGCCGAGAAAATCTCTATCCTTGAACGCGTGGTGGCCTCCGACCAGGCAGGCCCATGGCAGTCCACCGCCCTGGCGCGCCTCGCCGACGCCTACACCGAAAAAGGCGACGACCGCAAGGCCGCCGAGCTCTACGCCCGCATGCTCGGCTCCGGCCAAAGCAGCGAGGAGACCCTGCAGACCTACTACTCCCTTGCCACCAACGCCGACAACCTCTACAACACCGGCGACTTCGAGGCCGCCTACAAGGCCTACCGCCATCTCGAATCCTCGGGCATCGACGTGTTCCAGCCCTCGGCGGTTCTCGGCATCATGCGCACCTCTCCCTCCGACCAGGAAGTTTACCGCTATGCAGCCATGGCCGAGGCCATACCGCAGCTGCAGTCGGAGCTTGAAGGCGACATCCGCTACAACGTGTTCCAGGCCGACCGCCTTCTGCAGGCCGGACGTCCCACGGAGGCCGAGAAGCTGCTCACATCCGTGGTCGATGCCGGCAGCTCCGACTCCTACTGGCTCGCACGCGCCTACATAGCCCTGGCCGACGCCTATGCCGCTCAGGAGAAAGACTACCTCGCACGCCTTTATCTCGAGACCCTCCGCGACAACTATCCCGGAAAGGACTCCACCATACCGCAAATGATTTCCTCACGATTGAAAGCCCTCCAGAAATGAAGCCTACCAAGAGAATATCCGGGCTCGCGGCAGCCGTCCTTCTGGCCGCGCTCCCCGCAGTCGCTCAGCTCTCCGGAAACGTCAGCGTGGAGGGCGAATACCTCCCCCTCGTCATCGAGACGGAGCGTATCAACGTGCTCCCGGGCGTGGTGCGCTACAATCCCGCCATCCCCGACATCAACTACGAATTCATCGGGAAGGTCACCGACTTCCGGCCCGACCTCCTCACAATGGGTGCCACGCCGCTACTTCCGCGTGGGCCGGTCTACCGCCGAGGGTTCATCGACCTTCGCCTCGGCTCCTGGCTCGACTCGCGCCTCCACGCCGGGCTGAACCTCCTCAACGATTCCTCCCAGGCGCTCACGGCCGAACTCAAGTTCCGCTCCTCGTCGCTCTGGACCACCACCGGCATTCCCGACTCCTACACGCCTGCCGCCAAGAAGAAACTCTACGACGGCAAGCTGCGCCTCAACTATCTGAAGACCTTCTCCGGCGATGACCTGC
This sequence comes from Muribaculaceae bacterium, assembly GCA_022509145.1. Classification (GTDB taxonomy): domain Bacteria; phylum Bacteroidota; class Bacteroidia; order Bacteroidales; family Muribaculaceae; genus Lepagella. The sequence continues at coordinate 8,528 of JAFLTX010000008.1, forward strand.
TCGACGCCGCGGCATACTACCGCCTGGCGTATTTCAACTACTACGGCTCGGCCCTCCCGCTCTCGGCTATAGCCACCGCCACCGAGCTGGCTTACATCCCGACGCAGACCGTCAACCAAGGCGGCGCGGCGCTGGATTACTCCTCCTCTTCATCGCGCCTCGAGGGTTGGCACGCCGGTGCGGGCGTCGACTACACCGGCCTCCGCACCCTCTATTCGCCCCTCCCGGCCCTCGGCCCGGAGAAGGGCGACCATGAGACCGTGCTGCGCCTCTCGGGCGGCATCGGCATACCGTTTGCCGACGTCAACGCCGTCGCCGTCGATGCCGACGCCCGCTTCCTCTTCTGCATGAGAAACTACGGCGTCATCTCGCTGCGGCCGGCCTACCGTTTCGCCAACAGCCGCCTCGCAATCAACGCCGGCATCGACCTCGGCATCACCTACGACGCCATGGGCACCACTCCGGCCAACGACTTCGGCGCCATCCACGTGGCTCCCGACATCAAGGTAGACTACGCCCTGCCGCAGGTGGGCCTCTTCCTCCACGCCACCGGAGGCGTCACCCCGGCCACTCTCGCCGACGGCCTGAAGGCCGACCTTTACCGGCTCCCGGCCCTCCTCTCCACAACCCCGATTTACACTCCCCTCGACCTCGAGGCAGGGGTCAACGTAGGCCCGTTCTACGGCTTCTCGGCCCAGCTCGCCTTCCGATATGCGGCCGCACGCAACGTGCCCCTCGGCGGATGGTATCAGGCCTATCTCGGAGCAGCCCTCGCAGCGCCCTCGCCGTTCGACGCAGCCCTCTACACCGATCCTTATCTCCAGGCCGCCAATCTCCACGGATGCGGCGTCGGCCTTACTCTCGATTACGCTCTGGGCACCCGCTTCGGAGTGAATTTCAAGGGTGAGTTCACCCCCCAGAACGGCCACACCGGCATCTTCAACGGCTTCGACCGCCCCCGCTGGGTGCTCGACGCCAAAATCTGGGGCCGACCCCTGGCCAAGCTCCTGCTTGAGGCCGAATTCGACTACCGAGCCGGCCGCGCATGCTACGCCTGGGCTCCCACGGACGACCTCCCGGTGCTTAAGGCCTACCGCTTGGGCGTAATTCCGAATCTCAAGGCCCGAATCACATATTCCGTGCTCTCAAACCTTGACATTTACTGCAACGCCGAAAACATCCTCAACCGCCATCCCCAGCTCATCCCGGGCCTGCGCATGCAGGGCGTGACGATCCAAGGTGGCGTCTACGTAAGATTTTGAACCATAAGACCCTCATTTAATATCAAAATGCCATTCCAACTCGCATACTCCAACGAAGACGACCGCGCCTACGGGCTCGCCGGCATGGCCATCTCCATGGCCTCGCTCGACGCCCTCGACCGCCTCGCCGAAATCTATCTCGACGCCGACGGCCCTATGGTCAGCTTCTCTCACGACTATTATTTCTCATCCTCCCCTTCGGTGTCGCCTAAAGCCGTGTGGCACAACCTGATGAGCAACTTCCAGCTCACCACCTCGCTCGTACTCGGCAACGTCATGGCCCGCTCCGTGGTGCGCCTCGGCACAGAGCTTCCCCAAGATGTGCTCGCAGCCGTGCGCGACATCGTCAGAGAAGAGGGCCGCGACACCTGCTCCCTTGAAGACGAGGAAGCCGACGCCGTCTTCGAGAAGATGATGCGCCATTCCCTGCGCCTCTTCCACAACCCGCGGCTCCACCCGGCCGTTAAGCAGCTCGCCGGAGTGATCTCACGCCGGCGCCGCCTCTCCGTGATCGACCTTACAGAAGAACTCGAATTGCTAAGAATATGACCGTCAACCCCCAACTCCAGGCCCTCTTCACCTCCTTGCGTGAAAAACCGCGGAAGCGCGTCCTCTTCGTCTGCCTCGGCAACATCTGCCGCTCTCCGGCCGCCGAAGGCGTGCTCCTCGACGTCATTGCCCACGAAGGTGCGCAAGACCGGTGGGTGGTCGACTCGGCCGGCACCGGAGGCTGGCATATAGGCGAGCTCCCCGACCGCCGCATGCGCGTCCACGCACGCAATCGCGGCATCGAGCTCACCCACCGCACGCGACAGGTGCGCCCCTCCGACTTCGACGACTTCGACCTCATCATCCCCATGGACGCCAACAACCTGCGCGACCTGCGCTCTCTCGCGCCCTCGCTCGAGGCAGCGCGCAAGATCGTGCCCATGGCCACCTTCATCGACCCCTCTATGGGCTACGACCATGTGCCCGACCCCTACTATGAAGGTGCCGAAGGGTTCGAGCTGGTGCTCGACCTCCTCCAGAACGGCTGTCGCACCCTCTTCACCCAGCTCTCCGACCCCCGCTAACTCCCCCTCCCCCATGCTTCTCGACATTCACTCCCACCGCCCGGCGCCTTACCCCGAAGGGGTCGTAAGCCTCGCCTCGCTCGCCGAGCCGCTCCTCCCGGGGCAGCTCTACTCCGCCGGCATCCATCCATGGACCACCGGTTCGCTCGCCGATGAAGACGCCGCCTTCGCGCGCCTCGAGCAGCTCGTGGCCCTCCCGCAGGTGGTGGCGATAGGGGAGTGCGGCGTCGATCCCCTCCGCGGCGCCCCGATGTATCGTCAGATTCAGATCCTCACGCGCCAGTGCCGCCTCGCCGAAGCCGCAGGGAAACCCCTCTTGCTCCACGCCGTAAAGAGCGCGGATATAATTTTAGGGTTGAAGAAAGACCTCAACCCCTCGGTGCCTTGGATTATTCATGGATTTCGCGGCAAACCGGCCACGGCGCAGCAGCTCACGGCCAAAGGCCTCTACCTCTCTTTCGGCGAGAATTTCAACCCGGCCTCAGTGGTCGCGACGCCCTCCGACAAACTCCTCGCCGAAACCGACGAGTCGGCTCTCTCCATCGAAGAGATCATCTCGCGCCTCAGCGCCGCTGCCGGCTCCGACCTCTTCCCGGTCATCGCTGCCAACACCGCCGCCCTCCTCGCTGCCGAAGGTCAGTGAATCACGGTTTTCCTCACCGTAGAGCCTTCCTTGATGATGTAAATCCCCGCTGCGGGACGCTCAACACGGCGCCCCTGCAGGTCGTAATACTCGGCCGGCGCCTCTTCCGCGTCCACAGCCGCCACACCCGAGGGGTCCACATAATCAGCGAAATCACACTTGGCCGCATTCACCACTCGCCCGGTCCTCCCGTCTACTATAAAAGCAGCCACGGCCAGCCGGTTTTTCGGATTGGCGTATAAGTTGTTGGAAATATCGAAGATACGCCGGTGGGAATACTGCCTCCCGGCCTCGATGCTCTCCGGCAGACTCCCCTTCACGCCGCGCATCCCTCCCACGTCGATCGCCACATCATTGTAGACCAACCCCCTTACGGCCCATCCCCAGTGGGTCAGCACCTCGAGCGGCGTCCCCTCAAGCCCGGATGTACCAGAGTAATAATTCGTCTGGCTCCACATCGGGCTGCTCAACCCGCTGCGTGTCAGCACATAACCGATCATATAATTGGCCGTCGGCACATCGTCGGTAAACTCTACCGTGGCCGTGGCGCTCACGAAATCCGGCCCTATATACCCGCTCACCTCTATCGAGGCCGGCGCCGGCTGCGCGAGGGCGCGCTCTATCTCCTTGGCGATGCCGAAATCCTCGTCAATCTCGCCGTAATAAGGGTCGATGAGCCGGCGGCGGTCCACAGAGCCCGTCGGCAACCCCTGCACGTTCATCGCGTAGACCGCGGTCACCTCCATCGGGTCGTTGTTGTGATAAGTGATGGTCACCTGCCTGTCGCCATAGATCTCATCGATCATCTCCATTGCGATATACCCCTTCGGGCAGTAGCCGCACCAGAGGCCCGTATACTCCTCGATCAGAGGGCGGTGCACCGGGGTGACGGCCACACCGTCGTCGCCCGTTGCCAACAACGGGCCAAGAAATGATAATGCAATTACAATCCTCTTCATCCATCCTGCGCCGAAAAAGCGCGCCGAATAATTTCTATATCCCTACCGCAGCACCTTCCGCGTGCCGTAGTTGCTCACCACGATATAGATACCGGGCGCGAGATCCTCAACGGGCGCCGTTGTCTGGCGGCCGTTGATGTCATAGATGCCGTAGATCGTCTCCGGTGCGGAACTGTCGAGCCCCGTGCCAAGGCCTGCATCAGGATCCTCACCGGGATCGTCGCCTGGGTCGTCACCGGGTTCATCGCCGGGCTCATCACCGGGCTCGTCGCCGCCGCTCTTGGCCACATAGCGATACAGCTTCACACCCTCCTGCGTGGAGGTGTAGCACGTAAACCGGTTGTATACATTCCCGTCGTTGCTGCCGTTAAACTGCAGCTTTCCGGGCGTCGAACTTCCGCTGTAGGCGTAGGCGATGGTGGTCGACGTCGCTCCCGGGGTGATGGAGGCCTTCACGCCGTTGTCGTTCAGCCCCGGAGTCAGCGTAAGCGCCTTGGCGGCTGCCGAGCATAGATAGCCCATCTCGTTCCCCGTCGGCGTCGAGGCCTTAAGCGCCCAGCCGCCGCTCACCGGGGTGAGGGTGATCACTGCCGCGTCGGCCGGAATCTCGGTCAATACGGGTTCCTTCCCACTGTAGTCAAATTTCAGCGGCGCCGTGGAAGCAGAGAAATATTTCACCGTGGTGTTGGGCGAATTGTTGTAGCTCATCGCCATATTGGAGCTTGCGGCTACAATCACGTATCTGTCGTCGGCCGTCAGCTGCGCAGCGATGGTCACGGGCTCCCAGAAGTCTATCTCCGGAGTATCGGGATCGGGATCGGGATCCGGGTCGGGGTCGGTGCGGCCGTCGAGATGGAACGGCTGCCCGTTCTTGCTCCCCCAGATATACTCGGCCAGGTCAGGATAGTCGATGAAGGGGTTGCGGTTCTTCTGATGCTTGTAAATCGCCTCCTGGCGGTCGCGCTCCTTCTGGCTCACGGGGTCGTTTTTCGACCATTCGAGCAGCATGTTGTAGGCCCACGGCTTGAGCAGCAGCGCCGAAGAGGTGTCATACATCCAGTTGCAGTTGGAAGTCCAGCTGATGTCGTCATACATGGTAAACATGTAGAACACCGTCCTCGCGAAGTCGCCCTTATACTCGTCGGCCGGCTCGTATACGGTTTTCGCTCCGCCGCCTTGCCCGCTCTTCGGGGTGCCGATGAAGGTCACGCCGTTGTCCCAGCTCACGGAGGCTATCTCGGCCATCGGATAGTTGCTCTTGCGCGAGTTGGCGTCGGAGTTCGACGGGTTGAGGTGGAAGAGGTCTTTATACGCGTCGTTGTTCGTGCCGCCCCACCATGATTTGGCCACGGTGTGCTCGATGTTGAGCCCCGAGTGCGAGCCCGAGTTGGGCGCGGCTACATTGTTGGAGGAATACATATCCCACCACACCCTCTGGCCGCCCACCACGCGGGTGTCTGATTCCAGGAACACGTCCCATGAATCACTGCCGTAGGTAATGGCCGTGTGGCTGCGGGCCACATTCTTGACGGCCTTCTTCAGGTTGACGCCGTTGAGCCCTTCGAGCGAGTCGTAGTAGCCTTGCGGCGCAGCTGCCAGGGCGCCGGCCGTCAGCCAGCCCGTCAGCATCAGTGTAGTAAAGAGTTTTTTCATGTCGAATCTAATTTGAGGCAGCCTCTGCACGGCCACCCGCAACGAAACGCAAATATAATCAAAAAATCCACATCCGGCAAATCCCCTCACCCCTCCTCAAAATTTTGCCAATTAAAAAATTTATTCTACCTTTGTTCTTTGAATTGGGGATTATCCTCGCGATTTCCCCGCAAGATTCGCAACATGCAGACCTTCAGACGGATACATCAAACTCTCTCCATAGTCTCTCGCGACTATAAGGGGATGTATGCCCGTCGCAATTTTTTATTGAGCCATTTCGCGTCCTCAATCCGCCCCGGATTGGGGATTATTTTTACCTCATGATCTCATTCCAATTCAGCAAAATTTACATAATTCAGTCGCTCACTCCTCTCTACGACACTCTGAGCGGCTCGCAATTATACGGGCGGCTGAACGACTCCCTCCACGTCAAAGACGGCTCGCTGAAGCTTGAGCTCATCGACGTGGCCGACCGCCACGAGTGGAATGAAACCATGACCCGTATCCTAAGAGAAACCAGGGCCGGATTGCTCCCCCTGATCGACGTGGAGATTCACGGCTCCGAAGACCGAGACGGGCTGCTGCTCAGCAACGGAGATTTCATCTCTGCCAAAGAACTGTGTGACACCCTGCGCTCCATCAACAAAGCCTCCGGCTGCAACCTCCTGCTGACCCTCGGCGTCTGCAGAGGCCTCCGATGGCTCTTCGGGCTTTCCACATCACAAGAGATGCCTTTCATCGGCCTTGTAGGCTCTTTCCTCCCCCTGCGGGAATGGGGTATCTCCGACAGGTATTTCGCCTTCTACGACACTCTCCTCTCCACCCGCTCCCTTCCTGATGCCGTCAACGCCCTCCATGGAGCGGTTGACGACGAAGAAACCGGGAAATACATCTACTTCCCAATCGACGAGCTTTTCTATATCTCTTACTGGAACACAGTACAAGAAGTCTTCCGCAATAGAGAGAAGCGAGACTCACTGGCCAAAAACTCCATCAACAAAGAATTTAAGGGTTTAAACCGCAGGGCGCGCCGACAGAAGCGGAAGCTATACATAACCACAGAGAGGTCCCGTCGCGACTATCATCTCCGCCAACGCTCTGACAAATTCTTTATGATCGACCGCTATCCCGGCAACGCGCGGCGTTTTAAACGCCCAAAAGATATGGATGAGCTGAAGCAGATTGTCGACGGCTCCCTGCTCAAGAGCCTTGAGCGCAAGATTCGCCGGCAAGAGCTCGAAACCTCCCTCCAAGAAACATCCAAATAAAGAAATCAATAAACAATAAATAATAACCAAATAACTAATTACAAAACAATGAAAAGAATTTTACTGCTTCTTTGTTTAAGCATGGTAATCGGATTTTCTGCATTAGCCGCCACAAAGGACTTCAACTGGACCGGAGGAAGCGGCGCAGCCTCGACGATTACAGATTCTCCCTTAACCATCACTTTTGCAAAAAACAACGCTTCAAATGCCCCCACCTACTACTCCGAGAGCCTTAGGATCTATTATGGATCGGGGGGCACTGGTGGTAGCTTCACTATCTCCATCGCTGACGGGTATAAAATTACTCAAGTTGATTTTACTTTTTCCGGCTCAGGTTATGCTTGGGTCACGCCTCCAACTACTGTCGGCACTACAAGCAATGGGACTTGGAAAGCTGGAAATGACCCCGTAACCTCCGTCACATTTCAGAACACTAATACTTCAAATGTTCAGGTTCGAATTTCCAAAATGACAGTAACTTATGAGACTGCAAGCAACCTTAAATCTCCGGGTTTGGAATTCTCAGAAACTACTGCCACTGCATCAATCGGATCACCCTTTACTCCTCCCACTTTATCAAAGGCTGATGCTTCCATTAGTGTAACTTATTCTTCATCTGCAGAAAATGTAGCTACAGTAAATGCCAATACGGGTGCCGTTACTCTGCAAGGCCCTGGCCAAACTACCATAACAGCTACATCAGTGGAAACTTCTGAATATTTAGCAGGATCTGCCTCTTATACTCTTACTGTAGTAGACCCCAACGCCATCTCCACCGAGCTCACACCTTCGTTCTTTGGCCATACAGCTGGTTCCTATACGGCTGTAACTAAAACAGACTCCTATGACGTAGGATACTCTGCTGTTTATTACACAAGCAGTGGCGCCTTCCAATTTAATACTAATAATGGCAGTGGTAAAGGTAGTGGTGTAGCGGTTTACTCTATGAATAGCAAATATAAGATTGCTTCCATTGATATAGAAATGACTTCAAACAATAACGGTGTCAATGTCTACAAAAACAATTCTGCCTTCCCAACCCTCGCGACCGGGTCAGCTCCTGAACTGGGAACCGCAGAGCTGGTGCAAAATGTAACGGCCACTACTTACTCAATTCCTATCAACGACTATGCTTTCGCCGTTCTTCCAAAAACTTCCGGAGCTGTCGTTGTCCAGAAAATCACGGTGCACTATGTGGCAAACACCACTTCCGTCCAGCCGGCCGGACTTCAGTTTGCCAAAAGTACTGTAGATGTGCCTCTCGGCGAAAGCTTCCCGGGCAACGAGCTTACGAAAGCCACAACTGCTGATGCAACCTATACATCAAGCAACACCAACGTAGCTGAAGTTGATGCCAACAGCGGCAACATCACTCTTAAGGACGTTATCGGCTCAACAACTATCACCGCTTCCGTTCCTCCTGTAGAAGGTAAGTTTGAAGCCGGTTCAATTGCTTACACTCTCAACGTGCTACCCGCAGCAGACCAAGTACTCACGGTTCCTGAAGCAATCGTTGCTATTGACAACGGCTATCGCGGAACAGCTACCGTTACAGGTATAATTTCTCAGATTGACGGCTACAATTCCACTTATAATTCCATTACTTATTGGATTTCTGAAGACGGCCAGACCCAAAATCAGTTTGAGGTTTACAGTGGCAAAGGTCTAAATGGTGCAAACTTCACTGCCGTAACAGACATTGAACTCGGTGCAACAGTTGAAGTTAAAGGCTCTCTCACTCTCTATGGAAGCACTTATGAATTCTCTCAGAACAGCCAGCTGGTAAGCTACACTCCTCCTGTTACCGATACTCTCGGCAAAATCCTGGTGACTGTTTCCGACGGTCAAACGTTGGAAAACGACGGCACTATCACTGTTACCCAGGGCACAACCTTCACCTTCACAGCTGCCAACGCAACCGATTGGGAATTCGAGTCTGACAAACTAGGAACTGCTACAGAAACAAACACTGATACATACATTTTCACTGCTGACCAGCTTTGCGAAGACGAATTTATCATGGTCACCGCTTCATTTAACGACAGTGAAGAAGTCTTCGGATTCACCCTCACCGTAGTTGAAAAAATCGAAGCCAATGAAGAAGCCCAGATTGTTTGGGCCGACCAAGGTTATGCAAATGAACAGGTAATCACTGAATTCGTTCAAGAACCTATTACAATTTCCTTAAGCAAAGGAACCGGAACGGTTGATCCTAAGTTCTATACAGCAAGCCCTGGAACTTTGAGGATGTATGCAGGCAATACAATGACCATAAAGCTCGATGAAGGCGCCTATATGACTGGAATCGACTTCAAAACCAACTCCAACAACTTCTCGACTACCAACGCTACAGTAAGCACTGGTACTCTTGCAGCCAACAGCACTTCTGCAACTTGGACAGCAAGCGCTCCCACTCAAGAAATGACAATTACTTTCTCCGCTCAGGTGAGAATCGTGAATATGACAATTCACTATTACACATCCGAGGAAAGCCAACCGCAATCGCCTGACCTCTCTTTCGGTGATGATCCTGATTGCGAGGTAACATTGGATGCTGCCGATGTGAATAGCGAACTTCCCGAACTGGAGAATCCTTACGGTGTATCCCCGATTACATACGATTCTTCCGACACTACCGTAGCCACTATCGATGAAGACGGTCAGGTTACTCTCGTTGGTGCAGGCACCACTACAATCTCCGCCACCTTCGCAGGCAACGAAACCTACAAGGCCCAAACCGTTAGTTACACTCTGACTGTAATCGATCCTATCAAAGGCACTAAGGTGACTATCGACTGGACTTCAAACTATCAGGATGAAATAACAGGTTCAAATGGAGTGCCTATGACAGAATATAAGCAAGATGGCATTACCGTTACCGGCGACACCGGCTCGAATACAAGCAATGCTCCCAGATGGTGGCAAGTATCCGCAAGCCAAGGGGGTGGCACTCAGCTCCGCGTTTACAATGGCAACACTATCACTGTTTCCGTTCCGGAAAACTACTATATTACCGGCATCGAACTCTTCAGCATCCAGCAAAATGGCAATGGTAAACTCACAGAAGACACTTATGCTGACGTGGGCTATTTCGAAGTTGATAACAACTATGGCCTCTGGACACCAGAAGCTCCCGCTGCTGCTTTAACGCGTGCAGACAATGGCAAATATTCCACAGTAACATTCAATATCGGAAGCACCGTTTACATCACCGGCACTAACGTTTACTACGATGTTGTAACAGGCGTTGACGCTCTCGGCGCTGACCAAGACGGCGAGGCTGAATACTTCACACTCCAGGGCGTGAAAGTAGCCAACCCCGACAAAGGCATCTACATCGTTCGCCGCAACGGTAAAGCCTCCAAAGTAGTAATCAGATAACACTCCCTCCACATTCCACAAGAAAGGGGATTGCAATCGCAATCCCCTTTCTCTTTACTTGCCATACCATTCGCCGCGCCCGGCGACCTCCCCGCCAGACTCTCCATTTGCTTTTGCGCCGAAAAAGTGCTATCTTTGCGGTAGATATAGCTGTGAGGCTATTTAATTAAACTTTTATTGTCATGACTAAAAACATTCTTCTGGCCGCAGCCGTCGCCGCTGCAGCCGCTTTCAACGCCTGCGCTTCCGCCCAATCATACCCCTCGACCAACGACGGAACAGGCTCCACCGTATACTTCACCAGCGAAATCTCGCCCGAAGCACTCGTAAACATCTTCGAGGCCCTCGGAGTGCAGCCGCAAGGGAACGTGGCCGTGAAAATATCTACCGGCGAATCGCAGAAAACCCACCATCTTGACCCCATGCTCATCAAAGACCTGGTGCAGAAGGTAAACGGCACCCTCGTGGAGGCCAACACCCTCTATAAAGGGAGCCGCGGCGACACCGAGAGCCACTACAAGGCCATCGCCGAACGCGGCTACGACAAAATAGCCCCCGTGGAGATCCTCGACGCCACCGACACCATCCACATTGCCGTGGTAGACGACAAATGGATCCACTACGACATCGTGGGCGCCAACCTCCCCAAATACGACTTCATGATCAACCTCGCCCACTTCAAAGGCCACCAGATGGGCGGCTTCGGTGGTGTGCTCAAAAACGCCAGCATCGGTGTGGCCTCGGCAGCCGGCAAAGCCTACATCCACAGCGCCGGCCAGACAGAATCAGGGTGGGGGAACCCCGACCAGGACGCCTTCCTCGAATCGATGGCGGCAGCGGCACAGGCCGTGCACAACTACTTCAAGCAGCCCGGAAAGGACATCGTATACATCAACGTGATGAACAACATGAGCATCGACTGCGACTGCAACGGCAATCCCGACGCTCCGCTGGTGCAGAACATGGGGATCCTCGCCTCGACCGACCCCGTGGCCCTCGACAAGGCCTGCCTCGACCTGGTGTTTGCCCATGAATCCTCCGCCGGCGACGACTCCGAGCCCCTCAAGGAGCGCATCAACAGCCGCCACGGCACCCACACCGTAGACTACGCCGAAACCATCGGACTGGGAACCACCCACTACACCCTGGTAAACATCGACGAAAAATAAAACTTGCTGAAATCACCCCAAAACTGAAGAAATGGGAAAGAAAACAGGAGAAAGGGCCGTCTCGAGACGCCCGCGCAAGGCCGACCTGCGCGACAGGATCATGGAATTCCTCACCAAGGAATACCGCCAGGCCTTCAACTACAAGCAGGTGGCACACGCCATCGGCGTCGACAACGCCTACCGCGACGACGTGATCAACATGCTCGACGCCCTCGCGGCCGCCGACGACATCATGGAGGTGAGCCTCGGAAAGTATAAGGCCCTCAGCAACCGCGGCACCGAGAGCGAGGGCATCTTCGTGCGCCGCAAGAACGGCCGCAACGCCGTGCTTATCGACGACGAGGAGATCCTCGTGACCGAACGCAACTCCCTGCACGCCCTCAACGGCGACCGGGTGCGCGTGATCGTCTCGGCCGAAACCCGCGGCCAGGAGCCCGAAGCCCGGGTGGTGGAGATCATCGAGAAGAAAGACCAAACTTTCGTGGGCACCCTCAAGGTGGAGCGCAACTACGCCTTCGTGGTTACCGACTCCAAATTCCTGGCGGCCGACATCGTGATTCCGCGCAACAAGCTCAAGGGCGGACGCAGCGGCGACAAGGTGGTGGCCGTGATCACGGAATGGCGCGCCGACGAGAACAACCCCCGCGGAGAGGTGCTCGACGTGCTGGGCCGCAAGGGCGACAACAACGCCGAGATGCACGCCATCCTCGCCGAGTTCGGCCTGCCGTACCGCTACCCCTCCAACGTGGAGGAGGCCGCCCTGAAGATCGACGCCGGCATCTCGCCCAAGGAGGTGGCCCGCAGAGAAGACTTCCGCGGCATCACCACCTTCACCATCGACCCCCGCGATGCAAAAGACTTCGACGACGCCCTCTCGATACGCACCCTGGCCAACGGGAATGTGGAGGTGGGTGTGCACATCGCCGACGTAACCCACTACGTGGAACCCAACACAATAATCGACAAGGAGGCCCGCAAACGCGCCACCAGCGTGTATCTGGTTGACCGCACCATCCCCATGCTCCCCGAGCACCTCAGCAACGGCATCTGCTCGCTGCGCCCCGACGAGGAGAAACTCACTTTCTCGGCCATCTTCGAGATCGACCCCTCAAGGGCCGAGGTGGTGGCAAGCAGGGTGGGCCGCACCGTGATACGCTCCGACCGCCGCTTCACCTACGAGGAGGCGCAGCAGATCATCGAGACCGGGAAAGGCGACTACGCCCGCGAGCTCAAGACCCTCAACGACATAGCACGCAAGATGCGCCGCCGCAGGATGGAGAGGGGCGCCGTAGACTTCGACCGCACCGAGGTGCGCTTCGAAATCGACGAGAAGGGATTCCCCGTAGACATCTACTTCAAGGAGAGCCAGGACGCCCATAAGCTCATCGAGGAGTTCATGCTCCTGGCCAACATCACCGTGGCCACCCTCATCGGCAAGCCCGGAAAGGGGAAGAAGGCCAAGACGTTCGTCTACCGCGTGCACGACAATCCTGACCCCGAGAAGCTCGAAGGGCTGGCCCGGATAGCCGCCAACTTCGGCTTCCGCCTCAAGACCGAGGGCTCCGTGAAGGATATGAACAAGAGCCTCAACCGCCTGCTCCACGACGTCAAGGGCCGCGGCGAGGAGAACATGCTCACCATCCTGGCCATGAGATGCATGGCAAAGGCCAAATATTCGGTAGACAACGTGGGCCACTACGGGCTCGCCCTCCCCTTCTACACCCACTTCACCTCGCCCATACGCCGATACCCCGACATGATGGTTCACCGCCTGCTCGCGCGCTACGCCGACGGCGGCCGGAGCGCCGACGAGAAGGCCACCGAGAAGCAGTGCCTCCACTCCACCGAGATGGAGATCACAGCCGCGAAGGCCGAGATGGCCTCGATCCGCTACAAGCAGGTGGAATACATGTCCACCCGCCTCGGAGAGATGTTCGAGGGCGTGATCTCGGGCGTCAACGGATGGGGCTTCTATGTGGAGCTCGACGACAACAAGTGTGAGGGCCTCGTGCCCATACGCGACCTTGAGGACGACTACTACGAGCTCGACGAGAAAAACTACAGGATCGTGGGCGTCAACACCCGCAAGAAATACACCGTGGGCGACCGCGTCAAGGTGATCGTGGCCCGCACCGACCTCGAGAAGAAGCAGCTCGACTTCTCGCTCGTGGCGGACCGCGGAATCCCGCCCCAGGGACGCAAGGCCCGCAAAGGCCGCCAGGCCCCCGAAAAGAAGCCGCGCCGCCGCAGAGGCTGAGCCCGGCCCCAGGCTTTTGATCTTTTGGCAATGAACGAGAAGCTGCCCAAGAGCGCCCGACTCCACCACCGCTCACTGCAGGAACGCCTGTTTGCGGAAGGGGAGAAGCTCCACGATTTCCCGGTGAAGCTCATCTGGCACGCCCTTACCGCAGAAGAGCTCGAGGCCAACTTCAGAAGCCGCGTGCCCGAGGGGATAGGGCCCGTGCAGGTGCTTGTCTCCGTGCCCAAGAAGAAGCGTCGCAAGGCCGTTGACCGCGTGCTGATGCGACGTCGCCTCAGGGAGGTGTTCCGCCACAAGCGCCCCGCCGTGGTGGCAATGCTCGCCGGGGTGCCCGCCGTAAGAACCCTCAGCATCGGCCTCATCTATATGAAGGAGGCCAACGCCAAAACCGCCGAGCTCGACCGCAAGCTGGAAAACCTGCTCCGCAAGCTCGCCGAAAAAGTGAAAGAGAGATATGAAGAAGATTGCCACGGCCCTGCTGCTGATCCCGATTAAGTTTTACCGGGCGTGCATCTCCCCGATGCTCCCCCCGGCATGCCGCTACACCCCCACCTGCAGCGCCTACGCCATGGAGGCAATCACCGTCCACGGCCCTCTGCGAGGCTCATGGCTCGCAATCAAGAGAATCCTGCGTTGCCACCCGTGGGGAGGCTCCGGCTACGACCCCGTGCCCCCAAAACATTAGACTATTATGGACTACGACATTCATTCCGGCTCCGCACCCCTCCCCAACAAGGCGGAGAAAGATATCGAAAAGGCGCTCAGGCCCCTGGTCTTCGACGACTTCAACGGTCAGGAGAAGATCATAGCCAACCTGCGCGTCTTCGTGGAGGCCGCCAAAATCCGGGGCGAGGCCCTCGACCACACCCTGCTCCACGGCCCCCCGGGCCTCGGAAAGACCACTTTGAGCAACATCGTGGCCAATGAGCTCGGCGTGGGCTTCAAGGTGACTTCCGGACCCGTGCTCGACAAGCCCGGCGACCTGGCCGGCATCCTCATGAGCCTCGAGCCCCACGACGTGCTTTTCATCGACGAGATTCACCGCCTCCACCCCATCGTGGAGGAATACCTCTACTCCGCCATGGAGGATTACCGCATCGACATCCTCCTCGACAAGGGCCCCGGCGCCAAGAGCGTGCAGCTCTCGCTCTCGCCCTTCACCCTCATCGGCGCCACCACACGCAGCGGCCTCCTCACGTCGCCTCTCCGCGCCCGTTTCGGCATCAACTGCCACCTGGAATACTACGACCATGAGGTGCTCAAAGGTATCGTGAAGCGCTCGGCACGCCTTCTCAACACCGCCATAGCCGAAGACGCCGCCCTCGAGATAGCACTGCGAAGCCGCGGCACGCCACGTATCGCCAACTCACTCCTCCGCCGCGTGAGAGACTTCGCCATGGTCAAGGGCACCGGCGTGGTTGACCTCGACATCGCCAAAAGCAGCCTCGAGGCGCTCAACATCGACCGCTTCGGCCTCGACGAGATCGACAACCGCATCCTGCTCACAATCATCGACAAATTCAAGGGCGGACCGGTGGGCCTCACCACCATCGCCACAGCCCTCGGCGAAGACGCAGGAACAATCGAGGAGGTCTACGAGCCGTTCCTTATCAAGGAAGGCTTCATAAAACGCACGCCGCGCGGACGAGAGGTGACCGACCTGGCTTATACCCACCTCGGCCGCAGCCGCGCCTCGAGGCCCGACACTCTCTTCGACATCGACTGACACTCAACGGATTATGGCAGGGATCAAGAGCCTGGCTAAGGAAACAGCCGTCTACGGCCTCAGCAGCATCATCGGGAGATTTCTCAACTGGTGCCTGGTGCCGCTGTACGTCTACCTCTTCCCGGCCCAGCAATACGGCATCGTAAGCTATCTCTACAGCTTCACCGCCGTGGCCCTCGTGATCCTGAACTACGGAATGGAGACCGGCTTCTTCCGCTTTGCCAACAAGCATCAGGACCCCGATGCCGTCTACTCCACCTCGCTAATCTCCGTAGGCACCACCTCGGCGCTCTTCATCTTCCTGCTGATTCTCTTCCTCTCGCCCGTCTCCGACGCCCTGCTCCTCCCCAGGCACCACGACTACGTCTTGCTCCTCGGCATAACGGTGGCGGTCGACGCCTTCTGCAACATCCCCTTCGCCTACCTGCGCTTCAAGAAGCGCCCTTACCGCTTCGCCGGAATAAAGCTGATCAACGTGGGGGCCAACATAGCCCTGAATCTCTTTTTCCTGCTCTGCTGCCCGGCCATCTCGCGCCACGCCCTGGGAGGCCTCGTCAACTGGTTTTATCTCCCCCTCGGAGGCCAGGAGTTCGGCATCGGATGGATCTTCGTGGCCAACATCCTGAGCTCACTCATCGTGCTCTTCGCCCTATTTCCCGCTCTCTCGGGCAAAATAACGCGTTTTGACGGCACTTTGCTCCGCAAGATGATAAGTTACTCATGGCCGCTGCTCGTTCTCGGCGTGGCGGGCATTTTAAGCCAGAATATGGGGCAGATGCTCATCCCCTATCTCTTCGAGGGGAACGAGGAGGCCGCAAGGAAGATGGTGGGTCTCTACGGCGCCAACATCAAGATTGCAATCGTGATGGTGATGTTCACGCAGGCTTTCCGTTACGCCTACGAGCCCTTTATCTTCTCCCAGGCAAAGAACAAGGGGGAAGACAAGACGCAGGCCTATTGCGACGCCATGAAGTTTTTCGTCATTTTCGGCCTTTTCATCTTCCTCGGAGTGATGTTTTTCCTCCCGATCCTGCGTTATTTCATCGCTCCCTCCTACTGGGCCGGCCTCAGGGTGGTGCCCATCATGATGGCGGCCGAACTCTGCTTCGGTGTCTTCTTCAATCTCTCGCTCTGGTATAAGCTCACCGACCGCACCCGCTGGGGGATGTATCTCTCGCTCATCTGCTTCGTGCTCATGGGCGCGCTCACGGTGGTGCTCGTGCGCGCCATCGGCATTCCCGACGGCTATCTCGGTGCCGCGTGGGCTGCCCTGATAAGCTATTTCGCCGTGATGTGCATATCTTATTTCGTGGGACGCCACTACTACCCCCTCCCGTATCAGATAGGGCGTATGGCCCTGTATACGGCGCTCGCCGCCATTCTATTCGTTGGCGGCGAACTTCTCAACTTCCCGCAAGCCGTCTGGCTTACGTATCTCTTGCGCGTGGTCTTCCTGCTGGCGTATGCCGCTGTGGTCTACCGCTGCGAATTCACCAAAGGTATCAAGTCGGCGTAACCTTCCCGGGCCATATCGGCCAGCGGAACGAAGCGCAGCGAGGCGCTGTTGATGCAGTATCTCAGCCCGCCGGTCTCGCGCGGCCCGTCGTTGAAGACGTGCCCCAGATGCGAGTCGCCGTGGGCGCTCCTCACTTCCGTGCGCACCATCCCGTGGGAGGTGTCGCGCAGCTCCTTGATCAGCTCGTCGGAAATGGGTCGCGAGAATGCCGGCCAACCGCACCCCGACTCAAACTTGTCGGTAGAGAGAAAGAGCGGCTCGCCCGTCACTACATCCACATAGATGCCGGGGCGGAATTCCTCGTTGTATTCGTTCATATACGGCCGCTCGGTGGCGCTGTTTTGTGTCACTTCATACTGCAGCGGCGTCAGGCGCTCCCGCAGCTCGGCATCGCTCGGCTTTGAGTATCGCTTTGCGCCTGCCTCCGCGTGGCCGCCGTTTGCAGATTTACCGCCTTCAGCTCCGGAGGCTCCTCCGTTGTAAATCGGCGCGTCGGGGTCTTTGGCATTGCGCGCCTCGCGGAAGAGCGCGGGGTTGATGTGGCAATAACCTCCAGGATTGTTCTCCAGGTAATCCTGGTGGTAATCTTCGGCCGGATAGAAGTTTTGCAGCGGCCCCACCTCGATGGCCAGTGGCCTTGAGTATCGGCTCTGCAGCTCTGCCAGGCTCTTCTCGATTACGGGGAGTTCCGCAGGGTCGGTGTAATAGATACCGGTGCGGTATTGCGTGCCGCGGTCGTTACCCTGCCTGTTGAGCGAGGTCGGGTCGATGGTCTGGTAATAAAGTTTGAGCAGGAAGGGGAGGGTCACCGAGTCGGGATCATAGGTCACCTTCACGGTTTCGGCTGCCCCGGTGTTACCCGAGCAAACCTCGCGATAAGTAGGGTTGGCTACGGTGCTGTTGGCGTAGCCTGTTTCGGCGTCGAGAACGCCCGGGATAAGGCTCATAAAATGTTCAGTGCCCCAGAAGCAACCTCCCGCCAGATAGATAGTCTTGCTTTTCATATTGGTTTCGTTTTTGAGTGGAGCCGGTTGCAGCGAGGCGTCACGCGCACTCTGGGCGCATCCCGAGAGAGCCGCGCACAAAAGCATAGCCATCGCCATCCAGCCTTTCAGTTTCTTCATAACTCCATTCCTCATTGTTTTCCAATAAAACACCCTTCCACCCCCAAATGTTTACCCCCACCTCTGCTGGTAATGGCTATCGGCTCAGGGGCGCAGCGCGGCCTTCAGAATCTGCGCTTTGCTCTTACCGACTACCGCCGCCACCTCCTCCAGGCTCGCCTCTTTGATCTTCTTCACGCTCTTGAAATGCCGCATCAGCGCCTCAGCTGTGGCCGGCCCGATCCCTTTGATTCCATCTAACTGGCTTGATATCTGTCCTTTAGACCGCCTGAGCCGATGGTGCGTTATCCCAAACCGATGCGCCTCGTCGCGCAATGCCTGTATCACCCTCAGGCTGCGGCTTTTCTTGTCGATGTAGAGCGGCAGCGAATCCCCAGGGAAGTATATCTCTTCCAGGCGTTTGGCTATACCCACAAGTGCCACCTCTCCGCGCAGGCCCATCTCGTCGAAGGCCTCCACGGCGGCGCTAAGCTGCCCTTTGCCGCCGTCTACCACCACCAGCTGCGGCAGCTCCTCCCCCTCGGCCATCATACGCGTGTAGCGCCGGTGAAGCACTTCCTTCATCGAGGCGAAATCATCGGGACCCTCCACTGTCTTGATTATGAAATGGCGGTAATCTTTCTTCGACGGCTTACCGTTGCGAAACACCACGCAGCTCGCCACGGGGTTCGTGCCCTGGATGTTGGAGTTGTCGAAACATTCTATGTGGCGCGGCTCCTTGCTCAGGCGGAAATCGCGCTTCATCTGAGCCATCAGCTCGTCGGTGCTCCGCTCCGGATTCAGCTTCTCAAGCTGCTTCTCCTTGTCGGTAAGATACTGGCTCGCGTTCTTGTTGGCCACGTCGAGCACTTTCAGCTTGTCGCCACGTTTCGGCACCAGAAACCGAACGTTTTCAAACTCCACGTCGGGCAAGAAGGGTACGATCACGTCTTTCAACTCTTCTCCCAACCGGTCGCGAATCTCGGCGATTGCCAACGACAGCACTTCGGCCGGCGTCTCCTGCATACGCAGTCTGTATTCCATATTCAGGCTCCTCACCACCGCGCCCTTCTTGAGATGCATATACCCCACCACGGCCGAACCGCCGTTGTCGGCATATCCGAACACGTCGGCATCCATCGCGTCGGTGCGGGCTATCACGCTCTTCGAGTTATACCGCTTCACAGCTTCATATTTCTCCTTCACCTGCTGCGCTTCCTCAAATTTCCAATCCTCAGCCAGTTGCTGCATCTCCTCGAGCAGCATGTTTTCCAGCTGTACGGTCTCGCCGTTGAGCACCTGCCTCACCCGTTTTATGTACTGTTCATACTCCTCGGGCGACATCAACCCCCGGCACATCCCACCGCACTTACCCAGGTGATAATCAAGGCATAAGCGATATTTACCACGTGCTATGTTCTTCTCTTCAAGGGTGTGGCGGCAGCTCCGCAGAGGGTAAATTTCGCGTATCAGCTGAAGCACCACCTTGGCCGACTGCACGTTGCTGTACGGGCCGAAATATTTCCCTTTGATCCCCCTCTCGCGGGTCATGAACACGCGGGGATAGAGCTCGTCGGTGATGACTATCCAGGGGAATGACTTGTCGTCTTTCAGCAGTACGTTGTAACGCGGCTGATACTCTTTTATCATCGCGTTCTCGAGGTGAAGCGCATCCTCCTCGGTGGCCACCACGATGAAACGCATGTCAACGATGCTGCGCACCATCAGGTTGGTGCGGTTGGAGTCATGGATACGGTTGAAATATGAGCTCACACGGCGCTTGAGCCGCTTCGCCTTCCCCACGTATATCACCTTCCCATGTTTGTCGATATACAGATACACCCCGGGCGACTCGGGTAGAGAAAGTATCTTCTCTCTCAACGAGTTGCCGGGGCGGTTATAGAGAAGGTCGGCCTTGGTGCGGTCGGGCGTTATCTCAATCCCTATCCGCCCATGCCGGTTTATCTCCCTTCCTATCGACTCAACCTCTCTCTCAATCTTTCTATCCAACGAATTGATCTCCTTCATTGACAGGTTCTTTCCCCTCCTTCCCATCAAAAATCAAGCCAACCTCCCGATTCTCCTCAAGTGATTCTCCCCTTTGCATTGCATCCCGCCGATTCACTCTCCTCTTCACTGTTGTGAGGCTCGTGTATTTGAGGTGCCGTTTTTGAGTTATAAGGGCAGCTGCCCCAATGTTCTCTTTGGGTATACCACCTCAATTCGCAAGAAGCGGAGCCTCTTGCTTCAGCCCTCAAGGTCTGTCTTTCAGCCGCCCGGACCGGGTCTCAGTCGTATTTCAAAAGCGAGGTCACTTCGCAGTCGGCCGGCAGATTCTCGCGTCCGTGCAGTCCGAGAAGTTCTACGATGAAATTGATGTAGACTTTCTTCGGGTTCATGCTCTTCACGAGCTTGTAAACGGCATTCATAGTGCCGCCGGTAGCCAGCAGGTCGTCGTGGATCACGACTACGTCGTCAGGCGTAATGGCGTCGCTGTGGAGCTCGATAGTGTCAACGCCATACTCTTTCGCGTAGGCCATCTTCACTGTTACCGAGGGGAGTTTACCGGGTTTACGGGCCGGCACGAATCCAGCACCGAGCTCATAGGCCAGGATCGATCCGCCGATAAAGCCGCGCGATTCAATACCTATTACTTTTGTAACTCCTTTGCCGCGATACAGGTCGGCCAATTCTTTACCTACCAACCTCAGTGCATTTCCATCTTTGATCAGAGTGGTGAGGTCGCGGAAGATAATCCCTTTCGACGGAAAATCAGGCACGTCGCGAATTATCCCTTTCAGCTCTTCTAATTTCATATTGCTAAAGTTTTAACAGTATAAATTATTTATTCTTTGCAGTTTTCTCTTTATATAATTTCTAGAACTTCTATAATTTCTATAATTTCTCAACCCCCTATGTTCCACGTGAAACAATTTCCTCCTAATTCCTTAATTTTACGAGCAATATCTGGATGTCTGCTGGAGAAACGCCCGGAATTCTTGAGGCTTCTCCGATAGTTTTTGGCCTTACTGCCGTCAACTTCTGCCGACTCTCTATCGACAGCTGTTTTATATCGTTGAAATCAAGTTTATCGGGGATTCTAATATTCTCCAATCTTAATGTTTTGTCGGCAAGATCTTTCTCACGTGAAATATATCCTTCATATTTTACAAGGATTTCAACCTCATCCACTACTTCGTCTCTCAACTCGCCTGGAATTTCAGCGATAAATTCGCTAATTTTTTCGCTATATTTTGCAATCTCCTCCAAAATGAGATTCGGGCGCCTCAGCAGCTCGTCGACCGCCGTTTTTACCGCTATCTCCTTTGAGGATTTTTCGCGTAGATACCCGTTGATTTCATCGGTAGGTTTGAGCTTTTCAGTCTTTACCAACATCTGAAGTTCTTCCGAGTATTTTTGCTTTGTTTTATACAGATTCCATCGGTGGTCGTCAACGAGCCCAATCTCTCGCCCTTTCGGAGTCAATCTCCTGTCGGCATCATCCTGCCGGAGAAGAATCCTATATTCTGCACGACTCGTAAACATCCTGTAAGGCTCATCCACTCCCTTTATCACAAGGTCGTCTATCAGCACTCCGATATAAGCTTCGTCGCGTTTCAGCACCAATGGTTCATCTCCTTTTACGCTTCTGGCGGCATTGATACCGGCTATAAGCCCCTGCGCGGCAGCCTCCTCATACCCTGTGGTGCCGTTTACCTGCCCTGCGAAATAAAGACCTTCGACGAGCTTGGTCTGCAGGTCATGCTCGAGTTGCGTGGGGTCGAAATAGTCGTATTCTATGGCGTAGCCGGGCCGATAGAGCTGCACGTTGCGGAAGGCTTCAATCTTCCTCAACGCCTCAACCTGCACTTCCCATGGCAACGAGCTGGAGAACCCGTTGAGATAATATTCCTCGGTGGTTTCGCCCTCTGGCTCTATAAAGAGATGGTGGCTCTCCTTGTCGGCGAAGGTGACTATTTTGGTCTCGATGCTGGGGCAATACCTCGGCCCTACGCTCTGGATATCGCCGTTATAGAGAGGCGACCTGTCGAGATTCTCTCTCAACACTTCGTGCACTTCCGGGGTTGTGGTCACTATATAGCAACTCCGCTGCTTCAGCGGGCTCCTCTCCTCAGGAAGGAAAGAAAACTTCTGATGGCGCTTTCTCCTTCCTGCCGGAGAACCCTCTTCCGGATCACCTTTCTGCTCAACGCAGAGCGAGAAATCTATAGTGCGTCCGTCAAGGCGTGGGGGAGTGCCGGTCTTCATCCTGCCTGTTGCAAATCCCAGCTCGCGCAGCTTGTCGCTCAATCCTTTCGCAGCTGTTTCTGCTATCCTTCCGCCTTCAATTTTAACTTCGCCGAAGTGCATCAATCCATTCAGGAAGGTTCCGGCAGTCAGAATCACCGCTTTTGCGGTAAATTTCAAACCCAATGCAGTGATTACACCGGCAATTTTCAGTTTCCCGGTAGCGCTTTCTTCGTTGAGGATATCAACTACAGTGTCTTGGAAAACACTCAAACCATCGGTGGAATCTATGATTCTGCGCCATTCATCCGAGAATCGGGTGCGGTCGCTCTGCACACGCGGCGACCAAACCGCCGGTCCTTTCGACCGATTGAGCATCCTGAACTGCACGGAGGTCCTGTCGGCTACGATTCCCGTCATTCCTCCGAGCGCGTCGATCTCTCTCACGATCTGGCCTTTCGCTATACCCCCGATCGCCGGGTTGCACGACATCTGGGCAATCCGGTTCATGTCGGATGTTATCAGCAGGGTAGCACTCCCAAGGCGCGCCGCAGCTACCGCTGCCTCACACCCGGCATGGCCACCGCCAACCACTATGACATCGAAATCAAAACGCATCCTTCCCGGAATAGCTTTATTATATTTTGTTCAAATCGTCAAACCCAATTTCAAGACGGCCGCCAATCACGAAAGGGACGCCCATAGTTCCAGAGCCTTGTTTTCCGCAGCCTCCATCTCCTGGCGCTCAGCGAGGCTCTTATCCTTTAAGCCGCAAATATGAAGCAGTCCGTGGGCAATCACGCGCTGCAATTCCCGCTCGAACGGCTCATCCATCTCCTCGGCATTGCTTCTCACCGTATCCACAGAAATCACTATATCCGCGTCTACGCTTCGGCCTACAGAGGAATCGAATGTAATGATATCGGTATAATAATCATGGTTAAGAAACTCGCGATTCACTCGCAGAATCTCTTCATCGTCGCAAAATCGATACACCAGCCGGCGTATGCGCCTGCCGTAACTCTCCGCCACTGAATTCAACCAAATTGTTTCACGTGGAACATTCAGCGTCGGCATTTTTTCATTTTCAACCTGAAATGTTATACCCATCTCAAAATTCGCTTTCTCTTTAGCAAACTGCAAATATACAAAATTTTTTCAGCTCATAAAGTCCGCATCAAATTTTTTCAAAAAATTTTTTCTTCCGCTCTTCTAAGGTTCCGTCTCTTCAAATTTCCGTTTCTGATTCTTCTTTCCGTTTTCCAGTTTTTGATTCTTTTGATTTCCGTTTTTTCTTTCTTTGCTTAAAATCGTCTCGATCTCCTGCCGTTCTCTTCGCCTGACAAAATTTTATTCTCAAGGGGAGAAAGTATAAATTTTGACTCGTTTTGGCTGAAATTTTTGCGGCCTGTCAATCAGCAGTGGGAAAATTTTCAATTCTGAACGCCGTTAATCTCCGTCTTCTCGTCCATAACCCCCTATCTTTACGCATACTTACAATTTATTTCTCTTATCCTCCTCTATTCTCGAAATAGAAAATTTCAGCCTTCTTCACACTCAATTTTACATCTCACGACCAGATTTCACTGCTGCCGACTTCCGCCGGTTTCGTTCCGACCTCCCCTCCATCAATTTTTATAGAACCTAATCAAAGACGCGACCAAAATTTTCCGTTCCGAGAAGAAATTTCGCGCCTTTAAAAATTTTTAATATTTTTTAATTTGCGTTTGTAAATCTTTCAAATTATTTTGTTAATTTTACAATCTATTTCCAAAGTAGTTTTTTTACCATTTTTTGTATGTCTCAGTCAGGTCTGCCATATCACATACCCGCCCTTCTCGAGGAGACGATTTCGCTGCTCGAAATCAATCCGGAAGGCACCTATGTCGACGCCACTTTCGGCGGAGGCGGCCATTCACGCGCCATCCTTGAAAAGCTCGGCCCGAAAGGGAGGCTCTTCGGGTTTGACCGCGACACCGACGCCCTCGCCAACGCCCCCGCAGACCCGAGATTCACTTTCGTGCACAGCGATTTCCGTTTCATCCAAAACTGGATGGAATTCTACAATATCAAGAAGGTCGACGGCATCCTGGCCGACCTCGGAGTCTCGTTTCATCACTTCGACACCCCGGAACGCGGGTTCTCATTCCGAAACGACGCCCCTCTCGACATGCGCATGAACCAAGACGGCGAACTCACCGCCGAGCAGCTTGTCAACACCCTGAGCGAAGCCGACCTGACCGCGCTCCTGAGACAATACACCGACCTCAAGAACGCATCCGCCATCGCCCGCGCCATCTGCACCCGGCGGCGCTCTACACCCATCGCCACCACTGGCGCGCTCGCAGCCGTGGTAGAGCCGCTCCTCAACAAGCGCAACATCAAAAAAGAGCTCGCCCAGGTGTTCCAGGCAATCCGCATCGCAACAAACGACGAATTTGCATCTCTAAACGCGCTGCTCGAAAGCTCGCTCAAACTGCTGAAGAAAGGCGGACGTCTCGCCATCCTCACATACCACTCCGGAGAAGACAAAATCGTAAAAGATTTCATGAAATCCGGAAGCCTCAAGCCCGAAGACGACAACCAAGCCCTCATCTTCGGAGCGCGCAAGTCGCCCTTGAAGCTGATCACCACCACTCCCCTCGTGGCCTCGCCGCAAGAGGTCGAAGCCAACCCCCGCGCCCGAAGCGCCAAACTCCGCGTTGCCGCCAAAGCCTGAACCTTTAAACCAGCCCCAATCCTATGCCTGCCGCAAGAAAAGATAAACAAGCCTCTTCGAAGCCCAAGAAGAAGAACAACAATAACAAGATCAAAGATACCACTGTGGGATTCTTCAACGATTTCCGCTACGGTAAGGCCGTATCCGTAAACTTCTTCAAGAAAAACGCGTGGCTGCTTATCATCTTCCTTTCGGTGGTGCTCGCCTTGATGGGGGTCAGATACAAGACCAAAACCAAGATGGAGCAGATCAAGAAACTCGAGAAAGAGCTCGTGGTGAGCGAGAGCGACAAGCTCAGAGAGAAAGCCGCCTATATGTCGCTTATCCGCGAAACCGAGATGCTGCGCCTCGTGGAGGAGAACAACCTCGGCCTCATCTTCCAGGAGCAACCGCCGTACGAAATTACAATCGCACAATAACCCTGCAGCCATCATCCTTCCACAATCATTGAATTTTTCTGAAATATTACCAAACCTTCTGCAATGCCAGCACCCAAGAATCAGCAACCCGAAAAGAAAAAAGGGCTAACCAACAGAGGCCGCATCCTGATGAGATACGGCATCATATCCGGAGGCTTCATCGTGATTGCGATGGCCATCGCAATCCGCCTCATCACCACCACCGTGGTGAAAGCCGAGGCCTGGAACAGAACGGCCGACTCCATCCTCAACCAACTGAAAGTGATACCCCCGGAGCGCGGCAACATCCTCGCCGACAACGGCTCCATACTGGCATGCAACCTCACCGTCTACGACATCAACTTCGACATGCGCCATCAGAAAGTGAGCGAGCTGGGGAAGAAACTCCCCTGGAACTCCATCGACTCGTTGGCCGACTCGCTCGACGTATACTACCCCCGTCGCTCCGACCTGTCGCAACCCATCGACAAAGACTCAGAAGACTCCTGGCATTTCAAATTCAAGACAGAGTTCAGCAAGAAAAACTCCGAGCGTCCGCGCGCCCTCAAGATTCTTAAGAAAGGGAGCCTTGAGGACTTCGAGAGAATCAAGAGCTTCCCCTTCTTCAACTCTTTCAAGGGGTCGGGCACACGCAATCCGGTCTACACCGACTCAAAGATAGTGCGCATCTATCCCTTCGGCAAGATGGCTTACAGGAGCATCGGCCGCGTCAACGAATACAACCGCGAGGTGCACGGCTATTCCGGCCTCGAGAAAGACCTTGATTCTATGCTCTACGGGAAGCAAGGCTACGCCAAGAAAGTGATGATGACCAGCGGCGTAGACAACTGGGTGGAAACCCCGGCCCAGCGCGGCTACGACGTGCAGACCACCATCAACATCGACATGCAGGACATGCTCGAAGAAGAACTAACGAAAGTCTGCCAGGAAGAGAACGCCTTCTGGGGCACAGCCCTGCTCATCGAAGTGGCCACGGGCGAAATCAAAGCAATCGCCAACGTGGAGAAACTCGACGACGGCACCTACGGCGAGGCCCTCAACCGTGCAGTGAGAGGATTCGAACCCGGCTCGGTGATGAAGCCGATATCAATGATGATCGCCTTTGAAGACGGCCTTGTGAAAAGCCTCAACGACGTGGTGGACTGCTCCCCGTTCCAGCAGACCTCCGACCCTCACGCCCCGACGGTGAAAAACATGAAGCAGGTGATCGAAATGTCGAGCAACACCGGCATATCGCGCGTGATGTTCCGCGGATATTCCAAAGATCCCGCTACTTATCACGACCGCCTGCGCAGCATCGGCTTCTTCTCGCCCATGCAGTCGGGCATCTCGGGCGAGGAAGTGCCTTTCTTCCCATCGCTGGCCGAGACAACCCCCAACGGCACACGCCAGACCATGACGGCACGCCATCTCTCGCTGGCACGCCAGTGCTACGGCTACTCCTGCGCCATCCCTCCCCTCTACACTCTGGCTTACTACAACGCCATCGCCAACGGGGGAGTGCTGGTGAAACCTCACCTGGTGAAGAAACTCTCGAGCGCCGAGAGGGGAGACTCGATAGTAGACCCCGCAACGCTCTCCACCCGCATCTGCTCGGCCGAGACCGCTGCCAAAGTGAGGGAATGTCTGCTTCAGCCCGTATGGGGTGACCACGGAACAGCCCGCTTCGTCAGAGACGACCGCGTGAAGATCGCCGGCAAGACCGGCACCGCCTTCCCCATACCCGACACCGGGGGTGCCTACGACAAGACAAAGCGCCGCTTCGCCTTCGCCGGATACTTCCCTGCCGACAATCCAAAATACAGCTGCATGGCCCTCATCCTATGCCCCTATATCGGCCACGGCGCCGCCGTGACTTCCGGCCAGGTGGTGAAAAATATGGCCATCAAAATGTTCTCGCGCGGAATGCTCGACAACACCACCTCGCTCGAAGCCTCCAAAGGGAGCAGCGAACCCGTATTCGCCGCCTCCGACAAGAAAGCCAACAGGAAAGTGACCCAAGAACTGGGAATCTCCTCCAATAAAGTAATGGCCAACAATTCTGCCGACCGCAAGCGCGGGGTAGTGCCCGACCTCATCGGCTACGACCCCGAGGCTGCTGTGAGAATCCTCGAGCAGCTCGGCTACAACGTATGCCTCTCCGGCGCCGGATACGTAACGGCGCAGAGCCCGCTTCCCGGCCAACCCCTCAAGAGAGGAGGAAAAGTGAACCTCACACTCCGCCTCTGACCATATTCGACTACAACTAAAACAACCATAAAAAAGAGTCTTAACCACGAAACATAACCTGAAACCAAAAATATTATGACTAAAAAACTTTCCGACCTCCTCGAAGGGATCAAGATAGAAGAGATACTCGGCACCACCGACCGCAACATCGAAAGCGTAGTCTCCGACTCGCGCCAGGCCGGCCCCGAGAGCCTGTTTGTAGCCGTGCGCGGCGTCACCACCGACGGCCATAAATACATCCCTGTCGTTGCAGGCAACAATGTGGCCGCCATCGTCTGCGAAGAGTTTCCCTCGCAGATAATCAGCACCGTGACTTACGTCAAGGTGAAAGACAGCAGCGTGGCCCTGGGCGAGCTCGCCTCCGCATGGTACGGCTACCCTTCCCGCCAGCTGAAACTCGTGGGCGTTACCGGCACCAACGGAAAGACCACCACCGCCACCCTCCTTTACGAAATGGCCCGTTTCGAGGGGTATAAGGCCGGGTTGCTCTCCACCGTCTGCAACTACATCGACGGTAAAGCCATCCCCACCACCCACACCACCCCCGACCCGCTCACGCTCAACTCCCTGCTGGCCGATATGGTGGCCACAGGTTGCGACTACGCCTTCATGGAAGTTTCAAGCCATTCCGTGACGCAGCACCGCATCGCCGGCCTCAACTTCGCGGGAGCCGTCTTCTCCAACCTCACCCGCGACCACCTCGACTATCACGGCACCGTGGAGAACTACCGCGACGCCAAGAAAGGCTTTTTCGACATGCTCCCGGCAGATGCGTTTGCACTTGTAAATGCCGACGACAAGAACGGCCTCTTCATGACCCAGAACACGAAGGCGAAAGTCTACACCTATTCATTGCGCAAAGACGCCGACTTCCGCGGCAAAGTGATAGAGGCGCGCCTCGACGGCACCCTCCTCTCGCTCAACGGTAAAGAAGTGGAGGTGAACTTCACCGGCCGCTTCAACGCCTACAACCTCACCGCCGTCTACGGAGCCTCCGTGCTGGTAGGATTCCCGCAGGAAGAAGTGCTGGTCAACATGAGCCGCCTCGTGCCTGTGGCAGGTCGCTTCCAGACAATCTCCTCACCCAAGGGGATCACCGCCATCGTTGACTACGCCCACACCCCCGACGCCCTGGTAAACGTTCTCGACACCATCAGAGACGTCATCGGTGCCGGCGGCGAAATCACCACCGTTGTAGGTGCCGGCGGCAACCGAGACGGCGGAAAGCGCCCCATCATGGCGTCCGAGGCCGCCTGCCGCTCCGACAGGCTCATCCTCACCTCCGACAATCCCCGCAACGAAGACCCCGACGAAATCATCGCCCAGATGCGAGCCGGCCTCACCGCCGAGGAGCTCAAGCGCACAATCTGCATCACCAACCGCCGCGAAGCCATCCGCACAGCCGTGAAGATGGCCGCTCCCGGATCAGTGGTGCTCATCGCCGGGAAAGGCCACGAACCTTACCAGGAAATCAAAGGAGTGCGCCACCACTTCGACGACCGCGAGGAAGTGGAAGCCGCTTTCGCCGAACTTTAACCCCAATCCGTAACTTCAGACCCGATTCAAGAACCCCTTTCAGGCCCAAACGCGCAGATCAGACCTAAAACACCCCCTCTAACCCCCTACAGCCATGATATACCACCTGTTCGAACTCCTCAAAGGCACCGATTTCCCCGGCCGCTATCTGATGGAATTCATCACCTTCAGAGCCGGAGCCGCCTTCGCCATAGCATTGCTTTTCGCCCTATTTGTGGGTAAAGGGATGATACGCAAGCTTCAACGCATGCAGATAGGCGAAGAGATCCGCAACCTCGGCATCGAAGGCCAGCTCAGCAAGAAGGGCACCCCCACGATGGGCGGCGTCATCATCATCATGGCCATTATGGCGGCCGTGCTGCTGATGTGCAACCTCACCAACATCTATCTCATCCTGATGATCGTAGCCACTCTCTGGATGGGTGCAATCGGCTTTCTCGACGACTACAGGAAGATAAAATACCACAACAAAGAGGGGCTTAGAGGGAAATATAAGGTTACAGGTCAAGTCGGGCTCGGTCTGATCGTAGGCATCACAATGTGGGTGGCTCCCGACATCATCATGAGCCAGAACCCCTCCGTCACCATCAACGAGCTGCAGGAAATCCCGGCTCAGGTGGCCCTTGAGGAGGTGGAGAACCCCGCGCCGTATCCCCTGGAGCTCGCCGAGCACCACCTTCAATACGAGAAGACCCCGCAGACCACCATCCCGTTCGTAAAAAACAACAACTTCAACTATGAATGGCTCACGTCGTGGATCGGCAACGAGCAGACCGCCAGCACATTGGGCTGGATCGTATTCGTGTTTGTGGTGATAATAGCCGTCACGGCCGTGAGCAACGGGGCCAACCTCACCGACGGGCTCGACGGCCTCTGCGCCGGAACCAGCGCCATCATCGGCCTGGCGCTGCTCATAATGGCATATCTGGGCGGCAACGTGATATACTCCACCTATCTCAACATAATGTATATCCCGGGCACGGAAGAGCTCGTGGTCTTTGCGGCCGCCTTCATCGGCGCCCTGGTGGGCTTCCTATGGTATAACGCCTTCCCCGCGCAGGTATTTATGGGCGACACCGGCAGCCTCACCCTCGGCGGTATCCTCGCCGTCTTTGCCATCCTCATCCGCAAAGAGCTCCTTATCCCCCTCCTCTGCCTCATCTTCTTCCTCGAAGACCTCTCGGTGATGGTGCAGGTGGGCTATTTCAGATTCACCAAAAAGAGATATGGCGAAGGTAGGAGAGTGCTGAAGATGACACCTCTCCACCACCATTTCCAGAAGGCCGGCGACAAGAGCATCCAGTCGCTCATCAACATCCCCAAGCACCCCATACCGGAGTCTAAGATTGTAATCCGCTTCTGGATCATCGGGATATTGCTGGCGGCATTGACCTTCGTAACACTCAAGATAAGATAAATGAAGAGACTCGTAATATTAGGAGGAGGCGAGAGCGGCTATGGAGCTGCCGTGCTGGGGAAAAAACTCGGCATGGACGTCTTTCTCAGCGATTCAGGCCGGCTCAAGGAAGCCTATCGCGAAAAACTTGAGGCCGAGAACATACCCTTTGAAGAAGGTGGCCATACGGAGCAGAAGGTGCTTCAGGCCGACATCGTGGTCAAAAGTCCGGGAATTCCTGACAAGGCACCGCTCGTCAAAGCCTTGAGAGAGAAGGGAGTGCCCGTGGTGTCGGAGATTGAATTCGCAGCGCGCCACACCGAGGCCCGGATGATATGCATCACCGGCTCCAACGGAAAGACCACCACCACCTCGCTCATCTACCATATAATGAAGCGCGCCGGTCTCGACGTGGGCCTGGCGGGAAACATCGGCAAAAGCCTCGCCCTGCAGGTGGCCCGGGAGCCGAAACCGACCTATGTCATCGAGCTTTCGAGCTTCCAGCTCGACGGGATGTATGAATTCAAAGCCGACATTGCCGTGCTAATGAACATCACCCCCGACCATCTGGACCGTTACGACTATAAGATGCAGAATTACGTAAATTCCAAATTCCGCATCCTTCAAAACCAGACCTCGGCCGATTGGTTCGTCTATTGGGCCGACGACCCCGTGATCGGGAAAGAGCTGGCCGAACGAGACCCCTCGGCGCGCCGTCTCCCCTTCTCGTCGAAGTCCGAGCCCGGTGCTGCCGCCTACGCAGACGACTCGAAGATCGCCGTAAACCTCCCCGACTGCGGTAAACTGGAGATATCGCGCTCGCGCATCCCCATCAAGGGGCTTCACAACATGTACAACTGCATGGCCGCCGCCCTCGCGTGCGGCGCAGCCGGAGTGGCGCCTGACCGCATCGCCGACGGCATCCTGTCGTTCGAAGCCGTGCCGCACCGCCTCGAAGCCGTGGGCACAATCAACGGCGCAGTCTGGATCAACGACTCGAAAGCCACCAACGTGGCCTCCACCTATTACGCCCTCGAGAGCATGACCACACCCACTGTGCTGATTCTCGGAGGCACCGACAAGGGGAACGACTACTCCGAAATCCTCCCATTCGTGAAAGAGAAAGTGAAGGCGATAGTGGCGATGGGCGTAGACAACGCCAAGATACTCAAATTCTTCAGCGGTGAGGTGCCGGAAATCGTCGACACCCACTCGCTTGCCGACGCCGTAGCCGCCTGCCGCCGCCTCGCGCGCCCGGGCGACACCGTGCTCCTCTCGCCATGTTGCGCCAGCTTCGACCTCTTCCGCAACTATGAAGAGCGCGGCGACCTATTCCGCCAAGCCGTAAAAGACCTCGAGAAATAATCCGTCTTACCACAAGAAACCAAGCAACAAACACCCCACAGACCACCACTCTATGGATTCTATCATAATCAAAGATAACAGCGCAGGGCACGCCAGCAAGGAGTCGTCGCGCAACGCCATCTCCTCGGCCGACCGGCCGCGCCGCAAAGCCGACCCCTATATCCTCGGCATTTATCTCTTCTTCATCCTCGTATCTCTCATTGAAATCTTCTCCGCCTCGAGCACCGAGGTGAGGGCCGACAATATCTACGGCCCGCTGAAGCGCCACGCCATCTTCCTGCTGCTGGGTATGGTGATAGTCTACGCTCTGCAGCGCCTGAACTATCTATATCTCAGGCGTTTTGCCGTGAT
The DNA here is from genome assembly GCA_022509145.1 of Muribaculaceae bacterium. Lineage (GTDB taxonomy): Bacteria > Bacteroidota > Bacteroidia > Bacteroidales > Muribaculaceae > Lepagella. The sequence continues at coordinate 40,804 of JAFLTX010000008.1, forward strand.
TCTCGGCGTAGGAAGCCTCTTGCTTCTGATGTACGCCTCCTTCTTCGGCGCCAACATCAACGGCGCCCAGCGTGCCATCAACATCGGCGGCTTCACCATCCAGCCGGCCGAGATCGTGAAGTATACGGTGGTGCTCCTGCTGGCTAAAATCCTGGGCGACAACCAGCTCTCCGGCGGGGTGAAGACCGGCGGGGTGATCAAAGTAGCCGTGGTGGTGCTCATATTCAGCGGGGTTCTGTGGATGAACGGTCTCACCAATATGATTCTGCTCATGGGTGTGAGCCTCGCGATGTTTCTCATCGGCAACATCGAATTCAAGAAACTGGTGGTCGTTATTATAGCCTACGGCGTCTGCGCAGGCCTTCTTCTCGCATGGAAATATAAAGGCAGCTCCCACTCGGAATTCGACCAGGTGGTGAGCGAGATGACTGATGAAGGCGCCGACGCGGCCAGCGGCCGTTACCGCGTAGACACCCACCTTCACCGCATCACGTCGTTTACCAAAGGGGTCTCCCCCACCGACACCATCACCGACGAGAACCGCCAGGTGTGGTTTGCCACCATGGCGCAGGCCCACGGGGGAGTGTTCGGCCGCGGGCCCGGCAACTCGCGCGAGAGCGCACGCCTGCCCCTCGCCTTCTCCGACTACATCTACTCCATCGTGGTGGAAGACTCCGGCCTTGTGGGCGGCCTTGTGCTGCTCGTCCTCTACCTGGCGCTCGTCTTCCGAGCGGGCGTGATCACATTCAGGCTGCGTAAGGCCTTCCCTGCCTTCCTCATAATGGGGTGTGCGGTGATGATAGTGTTCCAGGCCCTGGTCCATATGGCCATCGTGGTAGGTATCGTCCCCGTGTCGGGGCAGCCGCTCCCCTTCATCTCCAAAGGTGGCACCTCGATATTGGTGATGTCGGCCGCCATCGGCACCATGCTCTCCGTGAGCCGGTTTGCCGCCTACCGCTCCGAAGACATCGAGAAACGGAAGCAGCAGACCGACGAAGAGGAGGTAGACGCCGCAGCAATCGACTGAACCATATTAATTCCACATACATTTCCGACTATACCGAAAGATGAAAAATAGACCCAGAATCCTGATCAGTGGCGGCGGCACGGGAGGCCATATCTTCCCGGCCCTTGCCATAGCCGACGCCTGCCGGCGCCGTTTCGACGCCGAAATCCTCTTCGTGGGGGCCGAAGGCCGCATGGAGATGGAGCGTGTCCCCGCGGCAGGCTATCCCATAAAGGCGCTTCCCGTGGCCGGATTCAACCGAAAAAATATCTTCAAAAACTTCTCTGTGGTGATGAAGCTGCTCAGGAGCATGCGACTGGCCAAGAAGATTCTGAAGGAGTTCAACCCCGACCTGGCGGTGGGTGTGGGCGGCTACGCTTCGGGCCCCATGCTCAAGGCCGCCCAGAAGAAGGGGATACCCACCCTGCTCCAGGAGCAAAACTCCTTTGCGGGCGTAACCAACCGCCTGCTCGCGTCAAAAGCCGCCAAAATATGTGTGGCCTATACTGATATGGAGCGCTATTTCCCGAAGGAGAAGATAGTTATGACGGGAAATCCCGTGAGGAAAACCCTACTCGAGAGCGGGATGAGCCCGGCCGAAGCCCGCAAAGCGTTCGGGCTGAAGCCCGACCTTCCCACCGTCTTGGTGGTGGGCGGAAGTCTTGGAGCCCTCACCCTCAACGAATCTATGGAGGCTGCCGTAAAACCGCTCACCGAGAAAGGGATACAGGTGATATGGCAGACCGGGAAGAGCTTCCTGCCAAAGGCCGAGAAGGCTGTGGAGGGGCTCGAAGGCGCAGTGGCACTCCCCTTCATCCCGGATATGAACGCCGCCTATGCCGCCGCCACACTCGTGGTGGCACGCGCCGGAGCCGGCACCATCAGCGAGCTCGAGCTCCTCGGGAAAGCCGCCGTGCTCGTCCCCTCGCCCAACGTGGCCGAAGACCATCAGACCAAAAACGCCTTGGCTCTCTCGTCGCGCGACGCCGCCGTGCTCGTCCCCGACAAGGAGTGCCGCGAAAAGCTCCTCCCCACCGTCACTGAGCTTATCTCCGACCCCTCGCGCCTCGAAAAGATGAGAGGCGCCATCCTGAAACTCGCTCTCCCCGACAGCGACGAAAAAATTGCCGACGAAATAGCCCAGATCTTATGAACTACTTCTTTATTGGCGCCGGAGGTATCGGCATGGCCAACCTCGTGAGATACTTCCTCAGCAAAGGAGAGAAAGTGGCCGGTTACGACCGCGTGCGCTCTCAACTCTCCTCCCAGCTCGAGGAGGAAGGCGCGCATATCATCTACGACGACGATCCGGCCCTCATCCCCGCCGATTTTCTCAACCAGGAGGAGACCGCCGTGGTCTTCACTCCCGCCGTCCCCGCCACCAACCGCATCTTCAGCTTCTACCGCAACGGCGGCTTCGAGATGCACAAGCGGGCCTGGGTGCTGGGCCGCATCACCCGCTCCCTGAAGGGAATATGCGTGGCCGGCTCGCACGGGAAGACCACAACATCCTCGATGATAGCCTGGGTGATGGAGCAGTCGCACGTGGGGTGCAACGCCTTCCTCGGCGGCATCCTGCGCAACGTGGGGAGCAATCTCATAGTCAATCCGGCGAGCGATTTCGCAGTGGTGGAGGCCGACGAATACGACCGCTCCTTCCATCAGCTGGAGCCGTATATCGCCGTCATCACCTCAGCCGACCCCGACCATCTCGACATCTACGGCGACGAGGAGCATTATCTCGAAGCCTTCTCCCACTTCACCTCTCTCATCCGCCCCGGAGGCGCCCTGCTGCTCCACACGGGGCTGAAAGTGAAGCCTGAGACGGGCCCTGACGTAAAGGTCTATACCTACAGCGGCCTTCCCAGCGACACCGCCGACTGGACCGCCCGAAACATCCGATACGGCGACGGCGAGATACGCTTCGACCTGCACGGCCCCGACGGGCTCGTAATCGACTCGATAAGCCCCGGAGTGCCGGTGGAAATCAACGTAGACAACGCCGTGGCGGCGGCTGCGGCAGCCCATCTGGCGGGAGTCTCGGCCGATGAAATCCGCCGCGGGCTCCAATCCTTCAAGGGGGCGAAGAGGCGCTTTGAAATCATTCTCGACGGGAAATCCGAGCCGTCGAGAGCCGTCCTCATCGACGACTACGCCCACTCCCCCGCCGAAATAAGCGCCTCTATCGGCAGCATCCGCAAGCTCTACCCAGGCCGCAGGATTTCGGTGATTTTCCAGCCTCACCTCTATTCGCGCACCCGCGACTTCGCCCCACAGTTTGCCGAGGCGCTCAGCCTGGCCGACGAGACCATCCTCACCGAGATTTATCCGGCCCGCGAACTCCCCATCCCGGGGGTTTCGTCAGAGATAATCCGCAAGGATATCAAGGGCGACGCGCGACTGGTGAAGAGGGCCGATTTGCTTGATTTAATAAAATTTACTAACTTTGACATTCTTATTACTTTAGGGGCGGCCGACCTCGACACGCTGCTCCCCGATATCGTTGAAATCCTGAAGAGTGATGTGGAAACAGGCAATTAAATGGTCTCTACTCTGCTTGCTCATAGCCTACGTTGCGGTTATGTTTGTCTGGAGCAATGCCCAGGCCTCTCGCAACGTCTGCAAAGGGATTGAAGTCGTGATCGACGGCAACGGGCAGGCCGCAGCCATCACAAAGGAGAATGTGATGGAAGTGCTGAGCGGCTATCCCTCCCCCATCGTGGGCCGGCAGCTCTATCAGATCAACACCAAGGAAGTGGGCGATTACCTTATGGGTTTCAACAATTTCGAAACCGTGGGGTGCATCATCACCTCCAAGGGTAACCTGAAAGTGAGCGTGACACCAATGATACCGGCAATAAGGGTCTTCGACGGCGACAAGAGCTATTACGTAAACAAAGACGGGAAGACGATGACGGCGCTCCCCGGATTTCACGTAGACGTGCCTATCGTGACCGGTAAATTCTCCGGGCGAAGGCGCCCCGAGAGCGTGCTCCCGGTGGTGAACTACATCACCGCCGACTCCCTGCTCACCAACCTGGTGGGGATGATCAAAGTGGCCGACAACAGCGACATCCTGCTGATTCCGCGCATCAGGGGCCACGTGATTAACATCGGCGACACAAGCCGTCTCGACGAGAAGAAGCGGGCCATCGTCACCGCCTACCGCAACATCCTCCCCTACAAGGGGTGGGAAACCTACGACACCATCTCCGTGAAATTCCGCGGACAGATAGTGGCCACCCGCCGGGACAAGGCGCCTCTCTATCAGGAGCATCCCATCGAGGAGATAGCCGATATTGAAGAAGACGCCCTCAACGCGGCCGTAGATTCAGTGCCGCGAAATTAAAAAATTTATCATCAACCAGTTTGAAACAAAGAAATATAAACTCAGAATAATGAAACAAGATACGTCGTATGTAGCATCGATAGAGATCGGCAGCTCAAAGATCACCGGTGCCGTAGGCGTCTACTCGTCCGAGAGACATTCGCTCGAGGTGCTCGCCATCGAGCAGGAGGAGAGCAAGGACGCCGTGCGCTACGGAATCATCCAGAACCCTGAAGAGGTGGCCGCCCGCGTAAGCCGCATCGTGGCCCGTCTCAACGAAAGCCAGGCCGTGGCTCCAGGCGAGGTGATGGGCTTCTATGTGGGCCTGTCGGGCCGCTCGATGCATTCCATCCCCTCGGAGGTGCAGCTTCACTTCCCCGAAGAGACCGAAATCACCGGCGAGATGCTCAACCGCCTCAAAGAAGACGCCACCACAATCGACATAGGGAGCAACGCCGAGATACTGGCCACCCTGCCGCGGTCGTTCCAGATCGACGGGCTCGAAACCACCTCTCCCAAGGGAGCGATAGGGAAGAGCATCATCGCCACCTACGACATCATAGTGGGCCGCACCGAGCTGCGTCGCAACCTGCTGCGCGCCCTCACGGAGCGCTGCGGACTCCAGGTGAAAGGCGTGGGAGTCACTTCGCTCGCCGCCGCCAACGTGGTGCTCTCCGACGAGGAGAAACGCCTCGGTTGTATGCTCGTTGACTTCGGTGCAGAAACCACCTCGGTTAGCATCTACCGCAAGGGTGCCCTCTGGTATTTCGCCACTCTCCCGCTGGGCGGACGCAACATCACCCGCGACCTCACCTCGCTCTCCATCCTGGAAGAGAGGGCCGAGGAGATCAAATGCGAGAGCGGACGCGCCATCCCCCGCGAGACACCCTCAACGCTCAACTTCAACGGCATCAAACTCTCCGACGTGAGCAACCTCGTGGTGGCACGCGCCGAAGAACTGGTGGCCAACGTGATACAGCAGATCAGCTATGCCGGCCTCAAGGAGAAAGACCTCCCGGCAGGCATCGTCTGCATCGGCGGGGCCTCAAACCTCAACGGCCTGCTCGAGCTCATCGAAAACATGAGCGAGATGACGGCCAGAAGGGGAGCCCTGAGAGCCGACATCCGCACCATCGACCAGCGCGCCAAGAGAATCGACACCATCCAGGTGGCAGCCCTTCTCTATCAGGCCGCGCTTGCCGGAGTGACGGGTTGCCTGCAGACGCCCCTGCCCGAGACCGAAGAACCCGCAGTGCCGGAAGACACCACCGAAACCGAAGGCAAGGAAGAACCGGCTCCCGCCCGCACCGGCATCTTCACCCGCCTCGGCTCGAGGATCACCAACTGGTTTAACTCGCCCTCTGAAGACGAATCTGAATTGGAATAAGATTATGGAAGATAAAGATTTTTTAGACAACGATTTCCTTAAGGATATAGCCGACACTTCGGAATTCGAAACGGCCTCCAACGACGCCATAATCAAGGTGATAGGCGTGGGCGGCGGCGGCAGCAACGCCGTCTCCTACATGTACGAGCAGAAGATTCCGAATGTCAACTTCGTGATTTGCAACACCGACAAGCAGCACCTGCAGCAGAGTGCCGTGCCCAACAAGGTGCTTCTCGGATTCGACATCACGGGCGGCCGCGGAGCGGGTAACAAGCCCGAGGTGGGACGCCAGTGCGCCGAGGCCGACCGCGACAAAATCCGCGCCCTCTTCAACGACCAGACCGAGATGGTGTTCATCACCGCCGGCATGGGCGGCGGCACGGGCACCGGTGCGGCTCCTGTCGTGGCCCAGATCGCCAAGGAGGCCGGGATGCTCACCATAGGTATCGTGACGGTCCCCTTCATGTTCGAGGGTGAAATGAAGGTGATCAAGGCAATCAACGGCGCCGACGAAATGAAGAAACACGTCGACGCACTGCTGGTGATCAACAACCAGAACCTGCTCGAGCTCTACAAGGACCTCAACTTCTTCAACGCCTTCGGAAAGGCCGACGACACGCTGGCCAACGCCGCGCGCAGCATCTCGGACATCATCTCCGAGAAATGCTACATCAACGTGGACTTCCAAGACGTAAAGACCACCCTCAAAGACTCCGGCACGGCCATCATCTCGACGGCCTACGGCTCGGGCGAGCACCGCATCTCCGACGCCATCAACAACGCGCTGCACTCCCCGCTGCTCAAGAAGCACGACATCAACACCGCACAGCGCCTCCTCTTCAAATTCTCATGCTGGAAAGACAGCGAGAACTATATCCGCGCCGAGGAGATCAACGAGATAAGCAAATTCACCTCGAAACTGCCTAAGACCATCGACGTGAAGTGGGGTATAGCCGACGACCCGTCTCTCGGCGACCAAGTGAAATTCACCATACTCGCCTCGGGCTTCGACCTCAAGATTCGCGACGGCGAAGGCGGCATCATCTTCGGCAGCGACGAAGAGACCGCCGGCACGCCCGAACCACGCAACGAGAGCTCTTCGCCCGGATTCGAGAACTTCTACGACGCCGAGACGCTGCGCCGCCAGAAACTCGAGACATTCAAGAGCAAATACGCCGTGCTCCTGCCCGAGCAGATGGACAATTCCGAGATCATCACCCTGCTCGAGCGCACTCCGGCCTTCAATCGTTCGGCCCTCTTCAACGAAAGCCTGATGCAGATCTCCCAGCAAAACGAGAAGAACGCCGCCCAGGAGGCAGCCTCACGCTCCAACGACGACAACGATGACCCAACTCAAAAAATCGTCTTCAATGGGTAGTGATTTCAAGATGGTGGCCAAGACCTTCGGAGGTCTTGAAGAGGTGCTTCGCGAAGAGCTCGAAGCCCTGGGAGCCCGCAATCCCAAAGCCGGGATGCGGATGGTGGAGTTTGAGGGCGACCTCGAGATGATGTATAAGGCCAATCTTTGCTGCCACACGGCCCTGCGCATCCTCAAACCGATTTTTGAATTCGAAGCCACCGACCCCGACGAGCTCTACGACGTGGTGAGAGACATCGACTGGGAGAAATATCTGACCCCCGATTCCACTTTCGCCATCGATTCCACCGTGCACAGCAACACCTTCCGCCACTCGAAATACGTCACCTACAGGGTGAAAGACGGGATTGTGGACCATTTCAGCGACCTTACGGGGCGTCGCCCTTCTATCAGGCTCATAGGCGCCGACCTGCTGCTCAACGTGCATATCAACGAGACCAAGGTGACCATCTCGCTCGACTCCTCGGGCGAGCCGCTATCGAAGCGCGGCTACCGCACAGAGCAGACCCAGGCGCCCATCAACGAGGTGCTGGCTGCTGGTCTTATCCTGAAGACGGGTTGGCGCGGCGAAACACCGCTGCTCGACCCTATGTGCGGCTCCGGAACGTTTCTCATCGAGGCAGCCCTGATCGCCGCCAACATCAACCCCGGCATCTACCGCCAGAATTTCGCTTTTGAGAAATGGCCCGACTTCGACGCCGACCTCTTCGAGCGCCTCTACAACGACGACTCCGGCGAACGGGTTCCGCCGTGCCCCATTATGGGTGGCGACATCGACTCCGAAGCCATCAACATAGCCCGACGCAACATCGCCAACGCAAGGGTAGGGGAGTTTGTTACGGTGAAATGGCAGTCGCTTACCGACTGGCGTCCCACCGAGGTGACTCCGGAAGGCCTCCCCGGCACAATGATAATGAACCCTCCCTACGGCGAGCGCCTCAAGCTCGACCGCATCGAGGAGCTCTACGCCAAGATAGGGGAGACCCTCAAGAAGTATTTCCGAGGATGGCACGCCTGGGTGCTCGGCTATAAACCCGAACTCTTCGACGCCATAAGGCTCAAAAGCTCCGTGAGATATCCTATCCTCAACGGCTCGCTGGAGTGCTCTTTCAGAGAATACGTGCTCTTCGACGGCCGTTATGACGATTTCCGTGCCTCCGGCGGCCATATCAAGAAGGTTTGACCCCTCGCGGGCCTTCGGCGCCGATAGCCTTACATTAAAAGAAACCGAAGTAAGAAGGGATGAATCGCATCATATCGGTGGGTATAGCCGCGCTTCTGCTGCTCGCCACTCTCATCTTCTTCACTCCCGTCCCCTCCGGAGGCGAGCTGGGAATCTGCCTGCCGTCGCCTAACCTGTGGCATCTTCCCCATTTCGGCGGGTGGCTGCTCAATGCGGTCTGCCTCGCGGCGGCCGTCTTTCTGCTTGCCGACACCTGGAAGCGACAGAACCTCCTCTCCGACAACTCCGGCCTCTTCTTCGGCGCATTCCTGATATTGGTGACGGCCAACAGCCTCTCCACCGTCACTCTCACCACCTCCACTCTCCTGCTGGCAGCCAACGCCGCGGCCATCCCGCTCCTCTTCGCCTCCTACGAGTCGCCCAACGGCGCCGTGGCCTACTTCCTGATCGCCACGCTCTGCGCTTTCGGCGCGATGGTGCAGTATGCCTTCCTAATTATGATTCCGGCATATATCGCGGGCGGACTCCTAATGAAGTCGTTTCGGTTGCGCGAGCTCATAGCCTTCGTGCTCGGACTGGTGGCTCCCTTCTGGATTTTGATCGGTTTCGGATTGGTTTCCACGGCCGACTTCCATCTCCCCGGGCGCCTCACCATTTTCCACACCTCCGATGTGCAAAACGACATCTTTTTCTCCCTTCTCTCCACGGGGATCATGGCGCTTGTGGGGATTATCCTATCGCTCTATAACGGCGTGCGCCTCTTCAGCCGCAACTCGCGCCTGCGGTGCATGCATTCGGCTGTAAATCTCCTGGGCTATCTGGCAGTAGCGGCCGTCATCATCGATTTCACCAACTTTCTGGCTTACTTCGGCATCATCGCCTTATGGTGTGCTTCCCAGATTGCCGGGTTGGTGTCGCTCTACGAGCTGCGGCGCCCCACGGTGGCTCTGCTGATCACCGCCGCCATCTTCGTGGGCATTTTCATTCCGGCCTTATGAAATTTGTAATTGACAGCAATATACCCCGTCTCGCCGAGATTATCCGGACCCATAGGCCTGAAATCGAGGTGGTTACCCTCCCCGCCGCGCAGATCACACCCGACGCCGTAAGGGATGCCGACGCTCTGATCGTGCGCACCCGTACCGCCTGCAACGAGGCTCTGCTCAAAGGCTCGGCTGTGAAGTTTGTGGGAACGGCCACCATCGGGATGGACCATATCGACGCAGATTTCTGCTCCCGCGAGGGTATCGCCGTGGCCAACGCGCCCGGCTGCAACGCCCCGGCGGTGATGCAATATGTGGCCGCCGCGCTTCTCAGCGCCGGCTTCGACCCCCAGAGCCACACTCTCGGTGTGGTGGGTAAGGGGAATATCGGCAGTCTGGTCACGGATCTTTTTCGGCGCGCCGGCACAAGGGTACTTGTCTGCGACCCTCCCCGCGCCGATAGGGGAGAGGACGATGAAGCCTACTTGTCGCTGCCGGAACTGCTGGCTCAGGCCGACGCGGTCACGCTCCACGTGCCCCTCTCCCTCCCCGGAGAGGCGACTTATCCCACTTTCAATCTGCTCAATGCCGGTAACGCCGGTTTGCTGAAGCCGGGAGCCGTCGTGGTCAATGCCTCGCGAGGGAGTGTGGTGGAAGAGTCGGTGATCCGTTCCGGCGCCGACAGCCTCAGGCTGATAATCGACACGTGGCCTTTTGAAGAAGGTGGCTCCTCCGATGCGCGCGAGGAGATGATTCGCCGTTCGTTCATCGCTACCCCTCATATTGCCGGTTACTCCCTCAGCGGGAAACTGCGCGCCACCGCCGCGATGATTCATCGTCTGAATGAATTTTTCGGCCTCGACATCCCTGACGTCGGTCTTCCCGATTACAGCTTCAAGACCACTCCTTACGACCTTGAGACGGTTGCGGCCTCCTATGATATTTTGGCCGATTCCGAAGCATTGAAAGCTGTTCCGGGGCAGTTTGAGGCCCTGCGAAACGGTTATAAACTTAGAGAATGATTAATTGAACAACTACTTCCCTTTTGATTATGAAAAAGATACCCTCCTTCACCATAGACCACACCCGCCTCGAGCGCGGAATTTATGTGTCGCGACGCGATGTGACTCCCTCGGGCGACGTAATCACCACCTTCGACGTTCGTATGACCCGTCCAAACCGTGAGCCGGCCCTCTCTCCGCAGGCGCTCCACGCCATGGAACATCTCGTGGCCACCTTCATGCGCAACCATCCGGAGTGGGGGAGCAGAATCGTCTATTGGGGCCCTATGGGCTGCTGTACGGGGAATTATCTCGTGGTGCAAGGTGAAGTGTCGCCTGAAGACGTTACCGAGCTCATACGGGCTTCTATGGCCTTCGTAAGGGATTTCACCGGTGAGATTCCCGGCGCCACCGCCGCCGACTGCGGCAACTACACCTTCATGGACCTCCCCGCAGCCCGCGAAGCCGCCACCTTCTTCCTCGCCTCCCCCCTCTCCCACACCTACCCCGCATAAGTTGTCTTGTCCTGAAATAGGTTTACAGAAAAAAGGTTAAAAATGTAAACTTAAAA
>JAFLTX010000080.1 GCA_022509145.1 Muribaculaceae bacterium
AATGCTTGTGTTTAGGCATCTGGTTCTCCTCAAGAGCGACAGATTTAAAGCCTCCCCCTTGGCCCATGGTGCGGTAGTCGTTGTCGCTTTCATGTCGGCCGACTACGAAACGCCCCTGCAGGTCAGGCACTCGGAAAAAACCGCTCTGCGTTGTGTAAGGTTGACCGCTTGCACTCAGTGCGGTGTTGAAGGAATTTCCCAAAACTGAATACAGCTCAGGGTAGTCCGTTATGCTGTATTGAGCCCCGTTGCATAGCAGATACCCCTCCGGAACGCTCTGGCCGGCCCACATTTTGATAATGCCCGGCGGTTCCTGCTGAATTCCTGCAAGCTTTTCAAGCAGGGCCTTATCCTCCGCCATCAACTCTTTAATTGTTTTTATATCCGTAAAATCTGCCCAATTATAACCCTCCTCACCCAAACCCGGCGCAAGAGTCCGTCTCGTGTAGGCCTTGGGGTAAGCCGTATTGTTGGCGTTTACCGGCACATCCTCCTGTTTCAGATACATGCCGCCGGACGTTGGACCTCCTTCCCAGTAGAGCACTTCCCCCTCCGGCTGCGCCTTGGTCCTTAAAAAAACATAGCCCGCACTGCGGCGCGTTCCATCGCTGTTCGGCTCGCAGCCGTATAGCACTGTTTTGTCCCCGGCCACATTCCCGATTATTGCGGTCATCGCCGTCAGCGTTTGCAGGTAGTCCAGGGTCTCGCAGTCCAACGGAAAATCCCGGTTGGGCTGGGTCAGAAAATTGCCTAAAATCGTCTTCATTGTCATTTGTAGGTTATGGCATAGCGCTTGCTTGCCAGTTTATACATGTTTGTTAATGCTTTCAGCCTTGCCACTTCGTCGGCGTCCAACATTCCCGACGGAACCGACACCCAGAAGTCGTAACCGCTCGTGCCTCCGAACCCCTCGCGGTGTATCATCGCTGTGCCGTTCTCTCTCTGCGGAAGCATCACCCATTTCCCCTCGCTCCGCATCCATATCCGCCCGGTCTCCAAGCTCCCCGTGCCGTCGCTCTCCTCTATGGCTATGCGGCGCTCCTCCGGGTCGAATTCGTCGTTTAGTACCGCCCTCAGTTTGCACACCTGCCCGTTGTGCGTCAGCCGGTAGGTCGTTTCCTTGCGGTAGGCCCTCAGCTCGCCCGTCAGTCGTGCCAGTGGCGTAATGCCGGCAAACAGCAGCGCCCCGCACAGCGGACGCCTTAACCATGTCGGAAGCGTAAGAAGCGCAAGCCTCCTGATATTGGTGGTGAAAAGACGCTCAGCCCTGCTCATCGTACGCAATCATGTTTACCGTTATCCCTCCGCGCTTGAAGTAGCCCGCTGCCGGTGTCAGTCGCGCGTTAATCGCCGTCGGCGTGCTCTCGTTTGCCGCTTGTGCGCTGCTGCTCCGAAGCTCCGCTATCTTTACGCCCTCAACCCCTTGCAGACGGTCCACCAGTGCCATGTTCGTGTATTCCCCGTTAAAGGGCAAATTTTCTATATAGTCCGTTATGGCAGCCTCGCATGAAGCTTTTACAACCCCCGGCTGAAGCAGGGCGTTATAGTAAATGTCTACGGTGCACCCGAATGTGTCCGCCGCCATGTTTACAAGCGCCACCCTGACCCCTGCGTCCTTTATCTCGCTTATGTAGGCCTTTAGTTGCTCCTCATATATCTGCGAAACCGGTCCGCGCTTCCCGCCGCTCTCTCCGGCCACTTTTATTGTCAGCAGGCTCGCGTCCTTGCTTTCTGTGGCCACCGCATGTTTTACAACCCTCGCCGCCTCGATCTCGCTCTCTGTCATCCCCTCCGTGTCGTAGCGGTCTGTGTCCTCGATCAGTTCCTTGTCGGCCATAAAGGCCAGCACCTTGTCGCGGTACCACTTCGGCCTGTGCGCCACAAGCTGCTCCAGTTCCTCCGTTACTTCCTCCCGGTGCTTGTTTACCAGCTTTTCAACCGTCCAGGCGCACACTGCCCATACATAAAGCAGTATATTCTCCACGCTCGCCGCTCCGAAGTAGTCGGCGAAGTTTCCCCCGACCTCGAAACCGTAAAGCTCTGCCGCCCTTTCGTTGGCCATAAACTCGCGTGCCGCCTCGCTTTTAATTTCGCTTACGCTCCTTCCCATTGTTTAATATCTTTTTCAACGCTGTTTAACTGACTTCAAAATCTATCTCTATCCCCATGTAATTGATGCCGCCGTAGGGGCACGCTGCCATATCCTCGGCGCTCAGCTCTGTGGCCGGTTCCAGCCCCAGCGTGGCATAGCGCCCGGCTGTCCTTCCATCTGCGTTCATCAGCGGCTCCGGTATCTCCAGCTCCTGTCCGTCCGTCAGCTCGTCCGTTATGTTTATCCCGTTGGCCTCCGCTATCGCCATGGCCGTCTCTATGCTCCCGCCGTTTTTTACCGCCAGATCCAAAAGGCTCTGCCGGTCTTTTACTGTTATTCTCATTTTCTCTCTCCTCTCATCGCTCAATCAATATTTCGCCGTTATCCAGCCTCACGCGCTCGCACTCTACCCCGCAGCCGCGCAACATCTGTCTGACCTCCGCAGGCCACATCACCGGCACCGCGCCTCCCTCCAGTTTCGCGGCTTCGCCTCCCAGCATCGGGTGCTCCTTGAGCTCCCCGCGCATCGTCCTCACAACTGCTTCGGCCGTCTGTCCCTCGGTGTCGCCTATCGCTATTCGGCCGCGTTCTATAAGCAGGTCGCCGCTCGCTTCGTCGATTAATATCCCTTTCATTGCTCACCCTCCTTTTTAGGCTGTTCATACTCTTTGCTGAATATCTCGTATTCCTCGTCGCTCTCCGCGCTGATCTCTACGGCCTGATAGTTCGCCTCCGTCATTTGAGTGGCGCTGTAACTCTTTATCACTATCCGCCCGATATTGAACACATCCAGGAACTCCGAATAAACGTTGAGCGTCTCCTTGGCGTCTAACAGTTTGCGTAGCCGGCGCAGTTCGTCCCCGGGCCATTCGTCGGCGATCTCTCCGTTCGCTTCGCTCTGTATCCCCAGCACTATGTTTATCTGCCAGTCCTCCGCGTTGATATATTCCTTTACTGTCCCGTCCCGACCCGTCAGCGCCGTGCTAACAATACGTTTCTGCCGGCTCACCGCCGCCACTGCGTCCGCAAACGTCAGTGACTCACCGCCCTCCTGGGCTAATGTCAGCTCACAAAGCACATAACGGCCCTCCCAATAACTACGATCAGTTACGGGACGGCTTAATTCGCCGGTTGTTATGTTGTCGCGGTCCGCGCCTTTGCCAATTTCCTTAAACCGAACCAGCCGTTTTGCCTCATGCTGCGCCCAATTCACGGCAGCCAGGGCGACACTGCTAACCGGTATGCCTACTTTTACGCTCATTCTGTTGCAAGTTGTGTGTCGTTGAGCGCACCCATTAGCGTCTCAAGCATCATCTCTTTTACGCGCTCGGTGCTCTCGCTCAGCGTCGAGGTGCTGACTGTGAAATGTTCGACCAACTTTTCAATGTGGATCGTGATATTTTTAATTTTTCCGCCGTTGTCGCTACCGCTGCCGCTGCCTCCGCCGCGGGTTCCTGATACGGTGCTCAGACTGCCACCCACAGGATTGACCGTCGGCATATCGACCGTGGGGACGGTGGCTCCCGATGCATTCGGGTTCGAATTTTTCTGTTTGGCTTTTGCGGCTGCCTCTTTTTTGGCCGCCTCGCTCATTTCGGCGTCGTAGGCTTCATTGAACGCCTGGCCTATCTGCTTGCCGTAGTCGCTAAACCCGGCTTTTAGTTTGGCCAAGGCGTTGGATATGCCCGCGGCGTCCAGACGGAAAGCGGCTGTAATTAGATCGCCGATTGCACCGAACACCTGCTTCGCCAATTCGCCGATGCCGGTAAAACATGCCTTAAATGCCGCCCATGTGCCTTTGAGCACGGCGCGGAATTTCGCCGATGTGTTCCAGAAATAGGCACCTATGGCTATGAGCGCAGCAATGGCGGCTGCAACCCAGCCGATTATTGGGATATTCATAATCGCCACACCGACAGCGCGGCACGCCGTGGTCGCACTGGTGGCGAAAGCCCCGAATGCCGTTGAAGCTGTTGCCGAAAATGTCATGGAAGCCGTGCCACCTGTAACAAAAGACAACATTAATGATCCGAGACCCTTTATTGCATTCCATATACCAACAGTGGCAAACTGAACTAACGCAATTATGGCACGTCCCAGATTTCCGATAAAGCCCAGCGATATCATATTGGTTGTCGAGAGTGTGCCGTTCATCATTACCAGGCTCACAGCTGCCGACCTTACCCATGAGACAACACCTGACCACATGCCGGCCCAGTTTAGTGCCTTAATAGCCATCATTGTTTGCCACATCAAACTAAGCAACGGTAATAATTGAGCGACCGGCACTAATGCCGACAATATTGTTCCACACCACAATGAAAAATCGCCGGTAACTTCAAATAGGGAAATTTTAAGATCTTCAAATTGCTGGTTTATTCGTGCCTGTCTCTCTGCATAACTATCCATCACAATGGCCGCCTGGTCCGTGGCGCTGTTTGTACCTGTGACGGCATCCGTAAAATCTTGCAGAGCGTCCGTGCCTTGAATAAGTGCACGAGCCGCGTTCGCATTTTCAACCCCGAAAAATTTAGACAATAGGGCAGAGTCGTTTAGCATGGGCTTCAACATTTCGAGACGCTCTTTGAGGGTCTTGGAATTATCCCCCAGAGCAACCACATCGATACCGGCCTTCTCCAGTTCCTCGCGTGCGGCCTTTTCTATAAATCGCCCCTTACTTAATTGACCTAAAACGTTACGCAGGGCCACACCGCCCTCGCTGGCTTTTTTACCTGCTTTGTCTAATACCTGAATTGCGGCGTTGGTTTCCTCAAAGCTAACATTTGCAGCCTTGGCAGCCATACCGCACTGCTGTAATGCGGCACTGATAGCCGGAAGCTCTGCGGAGCCCGCCTGACCACCAGCCGCCATTACGTTCATCATTCTGGCCATTTCCTCAGAAGCCGCCATTGGGTCTTCTAAGCTGACCCCGTATTGGTTCATAGCCGTTGTCAGAACCTGAGCCGCAGCCACGCCGTCACCGCCCATCAGTTTGCTCGTCGTCTGTATGCAGTCGCCCATTTCGCGCAGGGCGTCCGGATATTTACCCAGTTCCGGCGAAAGCTGCGACAATAGCAGCTTGTAACCCTCAACCGCCACACTCGCGTCCGTGCCGAAAGCCTTGGCACTCTCTCGCGCAAACTGCTCAATCTGTTTTAACCCATCCCCGGTTACACCGGCCACCGCGCTGAGATCATGCATCTGACTATCCAATTTAACCCCCGAGGCTGTAAGTTCCGTAAAGCCTGTCGCTACATTTTTGGCTATGTTGCTCAAATAATCAAATGAGCCTAAAGTCGCGACAACCTTTTGGATCTTTTCATTCGCTCCAGTCAGCGCACCGGTAAATTTGCCCGTCGCATCTGTCATACCCTCGATATTTTGGGTAAAATTCCCTTTAAGATTAAAGATATAGTCAAAAACGTTTGCCATTTCCGTTTTTATTTGTTATATTTGTAGCAGATTACTTCGAGACCCTTTTTATGCTTTACACACTCTTTTCCATAATTGCAAAAATCCTTTGCGTATTAATGGC
>JAFLTX010000081.1 GCA_022509145.1 Muribaculaceae bacterium
CGGCCACACGGATCACGGGCCAGTCGGCGTCGCCGTCATACTGGGTGGTGATGGGATTGGTGGCCTGATCGATGTTGAAGTATTTGCGGATATGGCGTGCGTTGCGCGTCACTGTCTCGCCCGTGGTGGAGTTGAAGTAACTCTCGGCGATGTTTACGTCGCGGCGCTTATCGGTGCCGTTCTGCGAGTCGTAGGCCGCCAGCAGGTTGTCGCTGGGGTAGTTGTAGTTGCTGCTGGTGCCGAGGATTACGTTGGCCCCGTTGTTGGTGGGTGCGAAGAGGTTGCCGAAGGGGGAACCGAGTCCCACGTTGCCGCCGATGTATCTTACGGCAAATATTATCTCGCGGTTCATCTCGTTGTTGGTTGAGAAGATGTCGGCATAGGGCACGAGCATCTCGGCCATCATCGGGTTGCCGATTCTCTCGCTGGCGAGCACCTCGCGGCAGAGGTCGGCAGCCTTCTTATAGTTGGGGTCGCCTACGTCGTAATGAGTGGCATACACCTTTGCCAGCAGGGCCTTGGCAGCCACCATGTCGGCACGGCCGATATTCACGTCGGTCTGAGCGTCGGGGAGCAGTTCGCCGTCGATTATTTCGTTGAGATCGCCTTCGATGAGCTCGTAAATCTCGTCTACCTCGGAGCGCTGCAGATAACGGGCCTCCTCGCTCGAGATTTTCTCCGTCACCTTAAAGACGGGGCCCCAGAGGCGCACGAGGTTGAAATACTGAAGCGAACGCAGGAAGAGGGCCTCGCCCTTATACATCTTGCGGTTTTCTTCCGACGATGCCTTGTCGAGATACTGAAGCACGTTGTTGCAGCGGGCTATCACGGCGTAACTGGCGTTCCAATAGTCCGACACCCATGCGTGTTCGGCGTTTATCACTCCCTGGTCGAGTTGCTCGATGAGTTTCGACTGGCTCGAGGTGGAGTTGTTGAGATGCATGCGCGTGTTGTCGGAACGAAGTTCCGTCACCGCCCATTCGTAATACATCACGTCGTGAAGGCCGTTGTAGGTCCCTACCACCAGTGTGTTGAGCGTGGCGTCGTCTTTCACGTAATCGTCGGCCGCCACTTCTGAAAACGGGTATTTGTCGAGATTACACCCCGTAAGGCCCACTACGGCCGCCAGGGCAAGTATGGATAATTTTATCTTTTTCATTGTAGTCAGGCTCTTAGAAGTTGAGGTCAAAACCGATTGATATTGTAGATGAGAGGGGGAAGCCGCCGCGCTGGTAGCCGGATATCATGGCACTCTGGTAAACGCCTGAGGTCATACGCGATTCGGGGTTGACTCCGCGATAGCCTTTAGTCCAGAAGTAGGCCAGGTTGTTGCCTGAGATATAGCAGCGGAGTTGCGAAAGGCCTATTTTGCGGAGAGCCTTCTGCGGCAGTGTATAGCCGAGAGTTACGTTGCGCAGGCATACGTAGGAGCCGTCTTCGAGGGGATAGTCGGTAAGGAGCAGGTCGTAGCCGTTTTTCCAATAGGGCGTCTTGCCGTCGCCGGGCATCTCGGGCGAAACCCAATGGCCTGCGGTGTAGGCTTTGTTGTATCTTACGGTCTCGTTGTAGAAGACATCGCCGTTAAACACCGTGATTCCCTGCACACCCTGGAAGAGGAAACTGAAGTCGAAATCGCGCCATTTAAACATGTTGGTGATGCCCCACGTAAAGTCGGGATAAGGATTCCCGAGGGCCACACGGTCGTTGGCCGTGAGCACGCCGTCGCCGTCTACATCCTCGATGCGGAGGCCGCCGGGCACATCGGTGGCGAAGTGGGGATTGGCGTCAATCTCTTCCTGGCTGTTCCATACCCCCGTCGTGCGGTAGCCGTAATACTGTATCATCGGCTCGCCTACGCGGGCAATGTAGCATTCGTTGCGCTCGCCGGTGGTGATCATCTGCTTCTCGCCGCCGAGTTCAAGCAGTTTGTTGCGGGAGTGGGAGATGTTGAAACTCGTGCGCCATTCAAAGTCGTGGGTAATAATGTTGTAGGTCTCGAGTTGGAGTTCTATACCCATGTTGCGCACCTTGCCTATGTTGTTCCAGAAGTAGGCGAAGCCGGTAAACGACTGGGTGGGCTGGGCAAAAAGCAGCGACTCAGTGATGCCGTAGTATCCGTCGATGGTGGCTGATATCCTGTTGTTGAGCACACCGAGATCGATACCTACGTTAAACTCGTGGGTCTTCTCCCAGGTGATGTTGGAGTTGGCAAGGGTCTCCGACACGTTGGCCGAGCCGTTGACAAGCGTGCCGCCGTTGACTCCGGTTACGTAATTTGCGGAGCTGAGCACTTCGAGGGCGGCGTAGTAAGGTATGCCGTTGTTGCCCGTCATACCGTAACTGGCCCTCAGTTTGAGGTTATTGACCGCCGATACGGTCTCCATGAATTTCTCCTGGTTGATTCTCCAGCCGACAGATACGGATGGGAACCATGCGTTGCGGTTGCCCTTGGTGAAGAGCGACGAGCGGTCGAGTCGAAGGGAGGCCGAGAAAAGATAGCGGCCGAGCAAGGCGTAGTTTACACGGGCCAGATACGACTCCAGACCCACGTCGGGATAGCGGAATGTGCCTGTGCCGGCGCCATTGCCATTATTCTCGCTGGCAAGTTGGAAGATGGTGGCCGCGTTGAGCGTATAGATGTCGTCTGTAGCGAAACCTGTACCGGTCAGGGCCACTCTCTGGTTGCGGGTTTTCTGGATGGTGTAGCCGAGGAGGAAATCAAATTCCTGGTCGAGTTTCGGGAGTTGGAGGTGATAACTCAGGGTGTTCTCGCTCAGAAGGTCTACGAAGAGGGTGGAGAAGAAGGTAGCCTGGCTCTCCTCGCCGTCTTTGGTGGCGTTTTTCTTTCCGTAGAAATACTGAGGGGTGTACCTTACGGTGAAGCCGTCGGAAGTGCGGAACTTCAGGTTCTTGATGATTTCCCATTCCAGGAACACGCTTCCGGTGCCCATGAAGTCTTCGCCCCAGCGCCTGGTGTTGGCCAGAACGCTTACAGGGTTGTTGTTGGCCGAAGTGAAGGGCGATGTGGTCTCGTCTTCATATGTGATGGTGCCGTCTTCGCCAACCACCGGTTTGGAGGGGGTGACGATATTGTTGAAGTGGCTGCCTCGCGCAAAGCCCGTATATCCCGTCAGGCCGGTGGTGTAGTCGTTGTGATACACCGGCAGGAAGGAGGGCGTGCGGTAGAAGTCGATAAAGTTGTTTCTCGGTCGGCTCGACTGCTTGTAGGTGGCGCTAAGGTTGGCACCGAGTGTAACCGTACGCGACAGTTTTGCCTCCAGGCGACTCCTGAAGTTGAACTTCTGGAGTTTGTTGTCTTTCATTATACCTTCGTCGTCCATGAAGGAGGTGGAGATGTAATATTTGAGGTCTTTCTTACCCCCGCTTACCGCCAGGGCCACGCTCGTCACGTTGGCTGCGGAGCGCAGTCCCTCGCTCTGCCAGTCGGTAGAGCCGTTCACGCTCTCCAGATAGGCGGCGCTTCGGATGTTGGCCGGTACGTTCGGACCTCCCATCTCGTTCTCATACATCATGAGTTCGTAGAGTTCCGTCGAGGTCATCAGGTCGTGCTTCTTGTAGGCGTATTTCACACCCTGATTGAATTTCAGTGAATATTTCGGTTTGTCGGGAGTCCCCCCTTTTGTGGTAACAAGGATAACGCCATTGGCTGCGCGAGAACCATAGATGGCCGCCGAAGCCGCATCCTTCAGGATCTCAATGCTCTCGATGTCGTTGGGGTTGATTTGCGAAAGTCCGCCGCTCATGGGGAAACCGTCAACGATAATCAGGGGATCGTTGTCGGCCGAGATCGAGCCTGTGCCGCGCACACGGATAGTCGGGCTAACGCCCACCTCGGAGGTGGTGTTGTTGACTGTAAGGCCGGGCATCACACCCTGAAGCATCGAGCCGACGTCGCTCTGCGACATGTTGGTGATGGCATCGCCCTCCACCTTCGTGATGCTTCCCGTGAGGTGAGATTTCTGCTGGGTGCCGTAACCGATGGCCACAACCTCATTCAGCATTTGCGAATCGGGAATCATCATCACGTTGATTTCCTTGCGGTTGCCCACCGGCTCCTTGGCCGTCATCATGCCGATGTAAGAAAAGACCAGGGTTGATTTCTTGGAGGGAACGTCGATGCTGTAATTTCCGTCCATATCCGTCGCTACTGCTATGGAGGGTGACTCTTCGACGCGAACCGTCACTCCGATTAGCGGCCCTTCCTCGTCGGCAACATTACCGGTGATGGTGATGTCTGCCTTGGAGATTACCGTCGTGGCAAAAAAGAGTGCCAAAACATGTAGGAATCTAAGGTTAAATATTCGCTCAATCATTAGTTCTATAGAAAAATTTGTAAAGATTTTAAGGTTAATTACCGAATTTTTGTGCACAAAATTAGAATAAACAAATTGGTTTACCAATAGAAAATAATTGAAAGACCAGCAAATTAACAATTATTAACAATTCAAGAGAAATTTTTAACATAATCCCCCTACAATCAAACCTTTATAGACCAATACGACCAATTTTAGACCAGCAAAACCAATTAAAAACCAGTTAATCCAATTACAGTGTAAGCCACTTTTGGTCCACCAATCAATTTCAGCACAATACCCCTGTTGCGGTTGTTTGCTTTTTTAATTAATTTTGCGTCGGCTTGTCGGAAAAAATCTTTTTTCTTAAACTATGAATCACGACAATACAGACAAGGTAATCAATTTTATCAAGGAAGCCCTGGACTCGCGCAAACTGCTGCCGGGCGACCGTCTGCCGGCAGAGCGCAAACTCAGCGAACAACTCGGCGTGAGCCGCACCACGGTGAGGCAGTCGCTTCAGAAACTGGAACTCTACGGCATAGTGAGGACAATGCCCCAAAGCGGCACCTTCGTTTCCTCCTTCCCGAAGAAGCAACTAAACCTTTTAATCAACAACGCCATCGAGGTGGGCCGCTATGATTTCGACTCCCTCATGTCGGTAAGGGTGCTCCTTGAGGCCGAGGCACTGAGACTCTGCGCCCTCAACCACACGGAGCAGGATTTAGACAATATAGTGGCGGCCTTTACCGATTTCGAGCAGAACCTAAACACCGACCGGCGCCAGGAGGCAGACTTCAACTTCCACCTCACCATCTCGAAAGGGGCCCGCAATCCGGTGATCCACTCAATGCTTCTCAGCATCATCCCCGACACCTTAAGATATTACGAAAAACTCCACCTTTGCCGCAGCGTGGAATTGCGCACACGGGCCGAACACCGCGAAATGATCGACTACATCTCCTCGAAAGGCACTTCCGAGAAGAGCCCCCGCGAACTCCTCGAGCGCCATCTTAACATCCCCCGCTCATAAAGCCGTAAGCAATAAGGCGCCCCACCATTATCAGTCCGATGAGGAAAGTTTTCATAATTATGACTGATAACTTATGGCTAAGTTGTAAAAATGTTGTAAAAAATATTTTAAATCAAAATCGCAAGTGTTGAATATCAACGACTTGCGATTTGATTTTTGTTGTCTCACCAGGATTCGAACCTGGACAGGCAGAACCAAAATCTGCAGTGCTACCATTACACCATGAGACAATC
>JAFLTX010000082.1 GCA_022509145.1 Muribaculaceae bacterium
GGCGGTTTCCCCGAGACTTTCTATCTGAAAGCCACTATGACCAAGCAGCCCGGAACCAACACTTACACCGTTTCCGTAGATGTGCCCAAGGTGGAACCCGGAACGTGGAGCGATCCCGATACCGGCGCTACATACGACTATGAGGGCTGGAGCTTTATGATCGGATATAACCGCGACATCCTCAACACCGGTCTCTTCCGTGTGGAAGACAACAGCAAATTCATCGACTTTGAAAAGAGTTGGAAATACAGCGCTCCCGCCACCGGCGACAACCCGTTGAACACCCTTTACGTAGGCCCGATGGATATCACCTTCAACTGGGATACACTGGAACTCACAGCCGTTAACCCCAATGCCGACACCGGTTATGAAGTTACGTTTGATTTCATCTTCAATGATGAACCCCTCCTGACGGCTGAGCTTCCGAGATATATA
Organism: Muribaculaceae bacterium; assembly: GCA_022509145.1. GTDB lineage: Bacteria > Bacteroidota > Bacteroidia > Bacteroidales > Muribaculaceae > Lepagella. Next base: position 436 of record JAFLTX010000082.1, read on the forward strand.
ATGGCTTACGACAACAGCGCGGAAGAAGCTCTGGCCATCAATGCCAACCCGTATCCCTACTACTTCAACACCTCCGAGGCAATCCTCACCTTCGGCGCTCAGAAAGGTTATCTCCTTGAAATTGAATGTACCGACTATGACGGTGGTGAGGAAGGCGCTCCTTTCCAGATCTACGCAGTTTCGCCTATGGACGACTTGTTTGCTTCTCAGTGGAACATGAGGTTACTCTCAGGCGCCAACGGTCTCAATTTCAAAGTGACAGTGGGAGTGGATGAAAATTATGAGCCCGAAGAACCCGACGGCCCGGATACTCCCGACGATCCTGACTCCGAGGTTGAAGGTATCGCCTCAGACTCTGCCCCGGCTGCCTTCTACACCCTGCAAGGCGTTCGCGTGGAGAATCCCGAAAACGGTCTCTACATCCGTGTAGCCAACGGGAAAGCCACCAAGGTCTTGATCCGCAAATAATTCTGACCCTTAACTAATAAGAGAGAGGAGCCTACGTTTGTGCAGGCTCCTCTCTCTTATTTCATACTATGTTTAAAGCGACCCGTAAGCAGGGGTGAAGGTGTCGCCATAAGCTACATTCCCCGTCTGCAATCCGCGCCGCAACCATCTTACCCGCTGCTCGCTGGTGCCATGGTTGAACGTCTCCGGCTGAGCATATCCGCGCGCCTTCTTCTGCAGGTAGTCGTCTCCGATCTTTGAAGCGGCGTTGAGTCCTTCCTCAATGTCGCCCTCCTCGAGCGAACCGAACATTTCGTTGTCGCCGTGGGCCCAGACTCCGGCATAGAAGTCTGCCTGCAGTTCCGTGCGCACACTCATCTTGTTGGCTTCCTTCGCCGACATCCTACCCATTGCAGAGTGGGCTTGGGAAAGTGTTCCCAAAAGATTTTGCACGTGGTGGCCCACCTCGTGTGCAATCACGTAGGCATAGGCGAAATCGCCGCCCGCATCCATCTCATTTTCCATCTCCTTGAAAAAGGAGAGGTCGATGTAGATGGTCTGGTCGGCAGAACAATAGAATGGGCCCACGGAGGCATCCGCTCCGCCGCAAGCCGAGTTAACCGCTCCCGTAAACATCACCAATTTAGGCGGTACATACGTACGGCCCATTTCCCTGAACTTTTCAGTCCAGACGTCTTCTGTTCCGGCCAAAATTTGACTTACAAACGTGGCAATGGAATCTTCGTAAGCCGTGGAAACATAGGGGTCTTCCGTGCCGGCAAACTTGTAATTTGTCGATCCGTCGCCATCGCCCAGCAGCGCTATAAGAATCACGATGATAAGCCCGATAAGGCCGCTCACCCCTCCGATTCTGAAGCCACGGCCTCCACCGCCGCCAAAATTGAATCCTCCTCCCAGACCTCCGCCGGGGCTCGAACTCCCACGCCGGTCTATTATGTTTCTGCTCGTACGTCTTCCGTCAAGTCTCATCTCTAATTTGTTTTTTACCCCACAAAATTAAAATAATTCCCCCATACAGGCAACCGCCCTTCTCTAAGGCCGCATTCATCTCCCGAATTTTATTAAATTTGCATTTGATACCAAAAACAAGCAGCTTCATATTATGGAAAACCGCCATTACAACAATACTCCGCCGCCCTACGGCCGACAAAACTGGAGAAATCCGTCGTCGCACTATCAAGACCAATACGGCCAATGGCGCCCGAATCCAAATAGGCCCGACCCCAATTTGGGTACTACGGGTTTTATCGACGCCATCAAGATTTGCTTCAACAAATATGCCGATTTCAACGGACGCGCTCCGAGAGCCGAATACTGGTGGTGGACTCTGTTTTATGTTTTAGCAGACTGTGTGGTCGGATGGTTTCCGATTTTGGGATGGGCTGCTATGGTAGCTTTAATCATCCCGTCGTTGGCCGTCACGTGGCGACGCCTCCACGACATTGGAAGAGGTGGCGGCTGGTGTTTCCTGGGCCTTATTCCCTTTGTCGGCCAGATCATCCTGATTGTATGGATGTGTCAGCCGGGCGAGCCTTATCCCAACCGCTTCGGCCCCAACCCATACGGCTCCAACATCCCACCCCGCCCCTAATCCTATCTCCTCCCTTCCACCGACAAAGCTTGGTCGGTAATCCAAAAATCTAAAACAAAACTCGGCTACTGAAAATCAGCAGCCGAGCCCTATCGTAATACTATAAGCAATTTAGTGTGATGACACCGATTGGGTATCAGTAACAATTAAAGTGCCGTTTTCCAGAATCATATATGCCAAGATATAGGTAGTGCCGTAGTAGTAACCGTTATTATCAGATATATCAACATCCATTGAAATCTGATCATTTACTATTTCACAAGGAACTCTCGTTGCGATATTAGAATACATTACATCGGAAGGTTTGAGAGAAGGTGAAGCACTATAAAGAAAGCCTGCTTCTGCCACTTTATTCTCTCCAAGATGCAGAGTGGCGGTTCCCTTTAAATTATATCTATGACTGAAAGAACTGATAACCCCCAAGTCGGTAAGAGTGAGTTTATCTATTGAGATAAATGGCTCAACCTTCGTGGTAAAGCTACGCTCCTCACCTTTTACAATATTCCCTTTGGAGTCGATTCCATAAGCTATGTAATAATAGGTGGTGTTCGGATAAAGTTTATCAGCTATAATTGCGATGTCAAGCTTATTTCCGGTAAATCCTGCTTTGGGTGTAAGGATTGATGTGGGATTAGGCATAGTGCCGAGATAGAAACCATATTCCTTGAGGGTGACATTCCCTGACAGTTCTATCTGACCGGTTAGGGTAGCCTGATTGTACTCTATGTTTTCAGCGGGGCCGGTTGTGATTTCGATGTCTCCTACCACATCGCCTGTCGATACTCTATAGGTTTGGCTGGCCACTGCGCTCCCGTCTTGCAAAATCATATATGCAAGACAATAGGTAACGCCCGGGGTGAGAGTGCAGATATTGTCTGATTCGAGATTGAAAGAGATTTTGTTATCTTTTATTTCACAGGGAATTTTTATTCCGTTACGTCCACTTGTAACATTGTTGACTGTCAAATCATAAAAATCGCTGTACATAAAGCCGGCCTCGATTACATTTTTCCCCTCCGGCTTTAAGGTTGCCTCACCGAAAAGGTTGTATACATCTAAATAATTAGATGCCATACCCAGCCTTTTCATAAGGATGTAGTCCACAGAAATTGATGGAGCTACTTCCGGTTCAAGATTGCATCCATACAGGCCCAATAAGCTGGTCAGGAAGCAAATCATAATTAATTTCGGTTTCATATTTCAAAAGAATGAGTTTATGAATATTACTTGGTTTTCAATTTAATAAAAGGAATTTTCCCTGATACAGTGCTAGTTAAGGCGTTATTATTGGTTTGAGTCTGATTCTTGACATCCTAAATCGAGACTTTATGTGTCTCCGAAGTCACGATCATTCCGTTTTCCAGAATCATATACGCCATCACGTATGAACTTCCTTCATGGATATTCCTTGTGTCAAAGGTCGCGTAACCCAGGAATATTTTCACCCCCCCTTGTACTGCACACTTAAGTTTGATTGCCGTTCCTGGATACATTACGAAAGAGGCATCCAAACCCTCATCTGCACTGATGATAAAACCGGCTTCCTTCACAACATGACCTTTAAACTGCAAGGTAGCATCTCCCAGAAATTCATATTCATCCCGATTGGTGCTTGCCAATCTAACTTTTGTCAGCGACAATTCATCAATGGTGACCTTAGGCCTCGCGCGTGTGGAGAAACTTAATTCTTCTCCTTTGATCAACTGATCGTTTCCATCGATTGCGTATGCCTGGAAGTAATACAGAGTACCTTCGTTCAGGCCTTCGAGTTGTACGGAAAAATTCTGGATGGAGAATTTACCCATGGAAAAATTGGATACCTGTGCTCGCAAGGTAGGATTTGGAGTTGTGCCGTAGAAAAAACCTATCTCTTTGATGACCGGGGATCCTTCTATTGATATTCTTCCCTGCAGCACCGCAGATTCATATTCAATTTCAGAAGATCTAAGAGTCTCTATTGTAATTATGTTTTTTTCAGGTTCTTCACAACTGGCTAACGTTAAGATTGCCAGCAAATAAGTGAAAAAGAAGATTGTTTTCTTCATGATGTTTCGGTTTATTATGATTTATATTTCGGTCATTCTCAAATTTGGAACAATCACAAAATTTAACAGAGAACAACTGAAATGTTCAATCCACTTCAAATTATTTATCGCTTCACACTGGTGATGGGAATTACCCACGAGGGAGATGTGTTTGCATTGCGGCAGTCGTCCCAGTTTTTCTCATAGACATAATCGAAAGAAGCGGGGATATAGAGCGATTCCCCGTCTTTCATACGCAGGTCGTAGACGAGCTGGTTCGAGGTGCCCATGCGGCGGGATGTCGTGACCCAAACTCCAGAAAACTCCACAGGGTCATAATCCCTCCATTGATAGTCTGTGCGCCACGTACGATTTGACGTATAGATGGTTGCGGTATATGTGCCGTCGCCTTTCATGGTTATCACATATTTCAGTTTGCTGTAAGAGTCTTGAGGCTTGAGCTGAGTGTCGAGAGGTAATTTTGTGAAACTCCCATAATTCTGGAGCATTTCCGCCGTAATTGTAATCGGAAATTTAGAACTTTTCGACGAAGACGAGGAGCGTGACTTCGAGGAACTCTTTTTGCTTTGTGCGCTGACATCCATACATGTGCAGAGTGCCACCACAATCATAAGGAACAATGCAATTCTCTTTTTCATTTTATTAAAATTTAGACATTGGTTATTTTCTCAAAATTAGAGCAACCACAAAATTAGAAAGAGAACATCTAAATTTTTCAATCCACTTCATCCATTTCGCCACCCCAAAAAAATCCGCCGCCCCCCACCCACCCTCCTTCCCGCACCTTTGTCTTGTCCTGAAATAGGTTTACAGAAAAAAGGTTAAAAATGTAAACTTAAAA
>JAFLTX010000083.1 GCA_022509145.1 Muribaculaceae bacterium
TGGGTATGTTTGACAACCTCCACGACTGGCACGAGGCCATGCAGATGGGTGTGGCTAACTACGGGCAGATGACCGCCGGCGGATGGATGTATATAGGTCCGCAGGGTATCGTGCACGGCACATTCAACACCATCCTCAACGCCGGACGCATGAAGCTTGGCGTTGCTGAAGACGGCGACCTCTCGGGGCATCTCTTCGTATCGTCTGGCCTCGGCGGCATGAGCGGCGCCCAACCGAAGGCAGCCCTGATTGCCGGAGCGGCCTCGATCATCGCCGAGGTGGACCTCTCGCGCATCGAGACGCGCAAAAACCAGGGATGGGTGGAGGTAGTGACCGATTCCATCCCCGAGGCCTTCCGTCTGGCCGAGGAAGCCATGAAGGAGAAGCGTCCCATCTCGATAGCTTATCACGGCAACATCGTAGACCTGCTCGAATATGCCGTGGAACACAATATCCACATCCCCATGCTGAGCGACCAGACGAGCTGCCACGCCGTCTACGAAGGTGGCTACTGCCCGGCCGGCATCACATTTGAAGAGCGCACCAAGCTGCTGCACGACGACCCGGAGAAATTCCGCGCGCTCGTCGACGAGACCCTGCGCCGCCACTTCAAGGCCATAAAGGAGCTCACCGGGAGAGGCACTTATTTCTTCGACTACGGCAACTCCTTTATGAAGGCCATATACGACGCCGGGGTGAAAGAGATTTCGCGCAACGGCATCGACGAGAAGGAAGGGTTCATCTGGCCCTCCTATGTGGAAGACATCATGGGCCCGATGCTTTTCGACTTCGGCTACGGCCCGTTCCGCTGGGTATGCCTCAGCGGCAAGCACGAAGACCTGGTGAAGACCGACAAGGCTGCCATGGAATGCATCGACCCCACGCGCCGTGGTCAGGACCGCGACAACTACAACTGGATCCGCGACGCCGAGAAGAACGCGCTGGTGGTTGGCACCGAGGCCCGCATCCTTTATCAGGACGCCATGGGACGCCTCAACATCGCCCTGAAATTCAACGAAATGGTGCGCAACGGCGAGGTTGGCCCGATTATGCTCGGCCGTGACCATCACGACGTGAGCGGCACGGATTCACCTTTCCGCGAGACTTCCAACATCAAAGACGGCTCCAACGTGATGGCCGATATGGCCGTGCAGTGTTTCGCCGGCAACTGCGCCCGCGGCATGAGCCTGGTGGCTTTGCACAACGGCGGCGGCGTAGGCATAGGGAAGAGTATCAACGGCGGCTTCGGCATGGTGCTCGACGGCAGCCCGCGCGTAGACGAGATCCTGAAGCAGGCCATGCTCTGGGACGTGATGGGCGGTGTGGCACGCAGAAGCTGGGCACGCAACGAGAACGCCATGTCTACCGTAAGGGAATGGAACGACACGCAGGGCGCCAACGGCTTCTGCATCACCGAGCCCTTCATTGCCGACGAGGCCCTCATCGAGAAGATGGTTTGACGGGAAATATACTCCGAAATTCACAGTAAAAAAACTTACAAAAAATATTCAGAACACTATAAATGAAGAAGATAATTGAGTGCGTGCCTAATTTTTCGGAAGGCCGCGACAAGGAGAAAATCGAGAAGATAGTAGACGCCATCAAAGAAGGCGGTAAGGTAAGTGTGCTCGACGTAGATCCGGGCGAAGCCACCAACCGCACTGTGGTGACGTTTGTGGGAGAACCCGACGACGTGGTTGAGGCAGCTCTGCGCGGCATGAAGAAAGCCGCTGAGCTCATCGACATGCGCCAGCATCATGGCGCACACCCGCGCATGGGCGCCACCGACGTTTGCCCGCTCATCCCCGTGAGCGGCGTGACGCTCGAGGAGTGTGCCGCTCTGGCCCGCAAGCTGGCCCAGCGCGCCGCCGACGAACTCGGCATCCCCACCTATTGCTACGAGGCCTCCGCTTTCCGCCCGGAGAGGAAAAACCTGGCCGTCTGCCGCGAAGGCGAATACGAAGGCCTTCCCGAAAGAATGGGTAAGGAAGAGAAAGGCCCGGATTTCGGCAACCGCCCGTTTGACGAAGGTGTGGCCCGCACGGGATGCACCGCCGTAGGCGCACGCGACTTCCTGATTGCCGTAAACTTCAATCTCAACACCACCTCCACTCGCCGCGCCAACGCCATAGCATTCGACGTGCGCGAGAAAGGGCGCCCGATGAGAGAGGGCGGAAAGGTGAACGGCAAGCCGCTCAAGGATGAGAAAGGCAACACCATCATGCAGCCCGGCACACTGAAGGGAACCAAGGCAATAGGCTGGTTCATAGATGAATACGGCATCGCTCAAGTGTCGATGAACATCACCGACATCAATCAGACACCGCTTCACGTGGCCTTCGACGAAGTGTGCCGCGCCGCCGCCGAAAGAGGCATCCGCGTTACGGGCACCGAAATCGTGGGGCTCGTGCCGAAGCGCACCCTCATCGACGCAGGGAAGCACTATCTGCGCAAGCAGCAGCGCTCGCTCGGCATCCCCGACGACGAGATAATCCGCATCGCCGTGAAATCGATGGGGCTCGACGAGCTCAAGCCGTTTGTACGCGAAGAGAAGATAATCGAAGATATGCTCACCGAATCGGGCGCCCCGAAGCTGGTAGACCTCACTTGCAAGGGGTTTGCCAACGAAACGGCCTCCGAATCGCCGGCTCCGGGCGGAGGCTCGATTTCCGCCTACATGGGCGCGCTGGCCGCTGCCCTGGGCACGATGGTGGCAAATCTTTCCTCACATAAAGCCGGCTGGGACGACCGCTGGGAAGAATTCTCCGACTGGGCCGAGAAGGGCCGCAAGCTCATTGACTCGCTGCTGGCTCTGGTTGACGAAGACACCGCCGCCTTCAACCGCATCATGGACGTCTTCGCCATGCCGAAGTCCACTCCCGAGGAGAAGGCCCTCCGCGCCAAGGCTCTTGAAGACGCCACTCTATATGCCACAGAGGTGCCCCTCCGCACGATGAAGGAAGCCTACGCCACATTCGACCTCGTGGAAGCTATGGCAAAGGACGGCAACCCCAACTCAGTGAGCGACGCCGGAGTGGGCGCACTGGCTGCCCGTGCCGCAGTGCTCGGAGCCCAGCTCAACGTAAAGATCAACGCCGCCGGCCTGAAAGACACCGAGACAGCCGGACGTCTTACAGCCGAGGCAGCCGAGATAGCCGACAACGCGCGCCGTCGCGAAGCCGAGATTCTTGAAATCGTCAACAAGACCATCGAGAAATGAACCGCCTGCTGATCACCCATTGCAAACTCGTCACCCCTCTCGGGCGCAACGCCTTGAAAGGGAGGGAGATGGGAAATCTTCTCACCGTAGAGGATGCCTTCATCTACATCGAAGACGGGATCATCAAGGTGACGGGCCGCATGGCCGATGTGGAGGCTCTGGGGCTCGCCGGCGTCTGCGACGCGCTCGACGCCAAGGGCCGCGTGGTGCTCCCGGGATTCGTAGACTCCCACACCCACCTGGTGTTTGGCGGCTACCGTCCCGATGAATTCTCCTGGCGCCTCAAAGGCGACACCTATATGAGCATAATGGAGCGCGGAGGCGGCATCCAGTCGACTGTCAACGCCACCCGTGTGGAGAGCGCAGAGCAACTCCTCGAGAAGGCCAAATGGTTTGCCGACAGGATGATAGAGATGGGCGTCACTACTGTGGAGGTGAAGTCGGGCTACGGCCTCGACACCGCCACGGAGCTCAAGATGCTCGAAGTGGCCAACGCTCTCAAACAAGATTACGCCGACCGCATCGGAGTGGCCGTGACTTTTCTCGGGGCCCACGCCGTGCCGAAGGAGTATGCCGGCCGCACGGCTCAATATTGCGACTTAATTATCAACGAGATGCTTCCCTTGGTAAAGGATAAGGCGGAGTATTTCGACATCTTCACCGAGAAGAACGTCTTTGAGATCGAGGATTCGCGCCGGTTGCTGAAGGCTGCCCGCGACGCCGGGATGAAGCTCAAGCTGCATGCCGACGAGATAGTGCAGCTCGGAGGCGCCGAGCTCGCCGCAGAGATGGGAGCCGTTTCGGCCGACCACCTGCTGCACGTGAGCGACCAAGGTGTGAGACGTATGGCCGAGGCAGGCGTGGTGGCGACTCTGCTCCCCCTCACCGCCTTCGCCCTGAAAGAACCTTACGCACCCGCAAGGAAGATGATAGATGCCGACGGGGCCGTGGCGCTCGCCACAGACCTCAACCCCGGCAGCTGCTTCTCCGGCTCCATTCCGCTGACCATCGCCCTCGCCTGCATATATATGCAGATGAGCATCGAGGAGGTGATTTCGGCTCTTACCATCAACGGAGCCGCAGCCATCGGCAGGGCCGACTCTATCGGCAGCATCGAATCCGGAAAGGAAGCCAACCTGGTGCTCCTCGAGTTTGACAACATCAACATGCTCCCCTACTACATCGGGATGAATTGCGTAAACACCACGATTTATAAAGGGCACGTAATCAAGAAATAACAGACACTGTAACAAGAAATAAACCTAACCTTAAATCATAACGATGAAAAGAATCGAAAAATATGGAATAGGGAGTTCCGAACTGACCTACGACCTTATCGAACAGATACTTAACGACGGCGCCAAGCTGTATCTCTCCGACGAGGCCAGGGCGAAGATCCAGAAGTGTCGCGACTACCTCGACCGCAAAACCGACGAAGACACCACTCCTATCTATGGCGTAACCACCGGTTTCGGCTCTCTCTGCAACAAGCATATCTCGCGCGAAGAGCTCTCCACCCTGCAGGAGAACCTGGTGAAGAGCCACTCGTGCAGCGTGGGCACCCCTATCGACAAGACCATCGTCAAGCTGATGCTTCTGCTCAAGGCCCACGCCCTGAGCCTGGGCTTCAGCGGAGTGCAGGTAGAGACCGTGGAACGCATCCTGGACTTCTACAACAATGACGTCTACCCCGTGGTATACGACCGCGGCTCGCTCGGCGCATCGGGCGACCTTGCCCCGCTCGCCAACCTCTTCCTCCCGCTCATCGGCGAAGGCGAAGTAGTGTATAAAGACAAGAAAATCAAAGGTAGGGAGGTGCTCAACATCTTCGGATGGAAGCCCATCAAGCTCAAATCGAAAGAAGGGCTCGCGCTGCTCAACGGCACTCAGTTTATGAGCGCCAACGGCATCAAGGCCCTCATCGACGGCTGGCACATCGTGAAGTGTTTCGACCTCTTCGCCGCCATGTCGCTCGAGGCTTTCGACGGCCGCATCGAGCCGTTCTCGGCCCAGATTCAAGCCGTGAGGCCGCACCCCGGGCAGATCGAAACCGGCGCTATCTTCCGCAAGCTTCTCGAGGGGAGCGAAATCATCAAGCAGGAGAAAGCCCACGTGCAAGACCCCTACTCCTTCCGCTGCAT
>JAFLTX010000084.1:0-2206 GCA_022509145.1 Muribaculaceae bacterium
CTAAAGTGATCAGCGGATGAAGAGGAGCTCGCGATATTTGGGGAGTGGCCAGATGTTGTTGTCGACGATGAGCTCAAGACTGTCGATAGAGGCTCGGATGCGGTCCATGCAGGGAGCCACATCGTCATGATACGCTATCGCCTTCTCGCGCTGGGATGACATACGGTTGGCCTTGTGGCGAAGGGTCACCATCTTGTCTACTTCCGAGCGGATGTCTTTCATCAACTGGGCAATCTTTTCCACATACTCCATGTCGCCGGCGGCGATGTCGTCTACCCTGTCGGCCGGGAAAACAGATTTTACTTTGAAAATCTTGTCAAGCAAAACGTTCTGATACTCAGTGGCTGCTGGGAGGATATGGTTGATGGCGAGGTCGCCGAGCACACGGCTCTCAATTTGGAGCTTCTTGCAATACATCTCCCACTTCACCTCGTTGCGGGCCTCGAGCTCCTTGCGGGTGAAGATTCCGAGGCGTTCGAACATCTCTACAGAATCCTTGGTGAGATAGGAGTCATACATAAGCGCGGCGTTGGTATTGGTGTCGAGGCCACGCTCTGCAGCTTCTTTAACCCACTCTTCGGAGTAACCGTTGCCGTCGAAATGGATAGGTTTCGATTTCTTGATGAGCGCCTTTACTTCATTGAAGATTGCGATCTCTTTCTTCTCGCCGGCTTCGATGCGCTTCTCGACATTCTGATAGAACGTGCGCAGACTGTCGGCGACGGCAGAGTTGAGCACTATCATGGCTGCTGCGCAGTTGGCAGAAGACCCTACCGCCCTATACTCAAACCTGTTGCCGGTGAAGGCGAAGGGGCTTGTGCGGTTGCGGTCGGTGTTGTCGATTCTGAGCTCCGGCACCTGGGCGATGTTGAGGTTCAGACCATCTTTGCCACGAAGGTCAAGCTCATCGATCGAAGTCTTCTCAATTTTCTCAAGCACATTGCTGAGCTGCTGGCCCATGAACATCGAGATGATTGCCGGCGGAGCCTCGTTGCCACCCAGGCGATGGGCGTTGCTTGCGTTTATTATTGACGCCTTCAGCAGAGCGTTGTGGTTGTGGACGGCGTTCATAACGTTGGCCACGAAGGTGAGGAAACGCAGGTTTTCGAGCGGCGTTTTCCCGGGAGAGAAAAGAATCTCCCCCTTGTCGGTGCCGAGACTCCAGTTGTTATGTTTTCCGGAGCCGTTGATGCCGGCAAACGGCTTCTCATGAAGGAGCACCCTGAAGTTGTGGCGACGTGCCACCTCGTCCATAATCGACATAATCAGCAGGTTATGGTCGTTGGCAAGGTTGGTTTCCTCGTACATGGGGGCGAGCTCGAACTGATTCGGCGCCACCTCGTTGTGACGGGTCTTTACCGGGATGCCGAGCTTGTGGGCTTCGATTTCGAGGTCGAGCATAAACGCCTCTACCCTTCTCGGGATCGCTCCGAAATAATGGTCTTCAAGCTGTTGGTTTTTGGCGCTTTCGTGGCCCATGAGGGTGCGCCCGGTAAGCGCCAGGTCGGGACGGGCTGCGTAAAGGGCTTCGTCTACAAGGAAATACTCCTGCTCCACGCCGAGATAGCTGTTGACGTGTTTTACATCCGGGTCGAAGAGACGGGCTACGTCGGTGGCTGCCTTGTCGACACTGTTCAAGGCCTTGAGCAACGGCGTCTTATAGTCAAGGCTCTCGCCGGTGTAAGAGATGAAAATGGTAGGGATACAGAGAGTGTTGCCGATGATGAAGGCCGGCGAAGAGATGTCCCAGGCCGAATAGCCGCGTGCCTCGAAAGTGTTGCGTATGCCGCCGTTGGGGAAAGAAGAGGCGTCGGGCTCCTGCTGCACGAGCAGCTTGCCGCTGAACGTTTCGATCACGCCGCCCTTCCCGTCGTGCTCGATGAAGGAGTCGTGCTTTTCGGCCGTGCCGTCGGTGAGAGGGTGAAACCAGTGGGTGTAATGACGGGCGCCGTTGTCGGTGGCCCAGCGCTTCATACCTTCGGCTACACTGTTGGCTATCTTACGGTCGAGCGGCTTCTTGTTGTCGATGGAATCTATGAGAGATTGGAACGTTTCCTGGGGCAGGTATTCAAACATCTTGTTGCGGTTGAACACCTTGCTTCCGTAATATTTCTCGACTCTCTCTTCCGGAATAGCCACCGCAACGGGTTTGCGGGAAGAGGCCTCTATAACACTCTTGAATCTTAGAACTGACATTTTTACCTTT
>JAFLTX010000084.1:2306-3683 GCA_022509145.1 Muribaculaceae bacterium
AGTTTTGTCACGGCGAGACGCATGGTGTCATAAGTAACGTCGGGGAGCGAAGCGGCCTTGCGGTAGTCGGCTTCAGAGGCCTCGTGGTTGTTCATTCTGTCGTATACGAAAGCGCGGAGGCCGTAGAGGTTGGCATTGTCGGGATTAGTCTGCAGTGCGCCGTTGATCAGGGCGAGAGCTTCCTGCTCTTTGCCGTCGTTGATAAGGGCGTTCACCATATTGTTGAGGAATACGGGCTGCTCCATGCCGAACTTCTCGTAGCCGCCTTTTGCAGCTTCGTAGATCTTGTCGCGGGCTTCCGATTCACGGGTGGAATCTTTCATCTCGATGTTTTGCCAGCAAGCGATTTCGTAGATTGCCGCCTGCGGGTCGGTATAGTTGTTGAGGCGAGCCTTGCGGAAGGCAACGGCGGCATCGTCGAGGCGGTCTGCGCCCCAAGCCGAGATACCGGCGTTAAAGTAAGCGATAGCTCTTGTGGTGTCGGGCACCTGAGGTCTCTGATTGCCGAGCTCTGCAAGTTCGGGAAGGTCGCCATAGATCATGAAGGCGTTGTAAGCCTCGGGATAATACATCTTTTCGCCATAGAAGACGGCGCCGCTGTTCCAGAAATCAGAGTGGTTGGCAGCGATTTTCTTCTGCACGTCTTTGGTGAATTTCGGTTTGATTTCTCCCTTTTCATTCGGAAGGAGATCGAGGGGGAACACCTGCATGAAGTAGTTGTAGCCGTTGAGGAGCTCGTTGCCCATTTCCACGGCGTTTACGTTTTGCGGGTTCACCATCTGTTTCTCTTTATTTTTGTCGAAAGCGTCCCATTCAATCTTACCTGCAACGAAGTAAGTTTCAGCGAGATTTGAAGTTTCGGGATTGGCTATAGCCTGGCGAATGAGACCGCGGGCGTCTTCAACCTTGTCGAGTTTCCCGGCCAGCTTTTTGGCTTGGTCCACATTAGCTTTCTGTGCCGATGCTCCCACGAGTGTCAGCGCACACATTGTCAAAGCGATGATTCTCTTCATAATATTCACTATTATAAGTTGTTAATTATTCTTGTGTTGATTCGGCGTTATCGGCCGGGGCTTCTGAAGAAGTCTCTGCGCCGGGAAGGCTCTCGTCGGCGGGCACTTCCTCTACGGTCTCGCCTTCTTTCTCCTCTTCGTAGGCGCTCACCTTGCATACGCTTGCGATGGTGTCGTCGCGCTTGGAGAGGTCGATCAGCTTGACGCCCTGGGTAGCGCGGCCCATCACTCTTACGTCGGCCACGGCAAGACGGATCGCGATACCGCTCTGGTTGATTATCACCAGGTCGTTGGCGTCCGAGACATTCATGATTGCCACGAGGTTGCCGGTCTTTTCGGTGATGCTGATGGTCTTCACGCCCTT
>JAFLTX010000084.1:3783-5333 GCA_022509145.1 Muribaculaceae bacterium
CGTCGCCGAACTTGTCGCGAACCTCGATGAGCTCCTCTTTCATCACCTGCTTGCAGACATTGTCGTCGCTGAGGATGGCGTTGAGATGCTCGATGAGCTTCATGAGGTCGTCATATTCAGCTTTGAGTTTCTCTATTTCCAGACCTGTGAGCTGGCGGAGCCTCATCTCCACGATTGCGCGGGTCTGAATTTCGTCGAGTTCGAAGCGTTCGCCGAGCCTTGTGCGGGCTTCCTCGGTAGTCTTGGAGCTGCGGATGATCTGGATCACCTCGTCGATGTTGTCGCAGGCAATCATGAGGCCCTTGAGGATGTGGGCTCTCTCTTCGGCTTTGCGCAGCTCATAGCGGGTGCGGCGGATCACCACGTCGTGGCGATGGTCTACGAAGGCCTGGAGCAACTCTTTGAGGTTAAGCGTCTTCGGGCGTCCGTTCACCAGAGCCACATTGTTGATGCTGAAAGAAGTCTGGAGAGAAGTGAGCTTGTAAAGCTTGTTGAGCACCACATTGGCGTTGGCGTCTTTCTTGATGTCGATTGTGATGTTGAGCTCGCCACGGGCCGAAGTGTCGGAGATGTCGGCGATGCCGTCTATCTTCTTGTCGTGCACAAGGTCGCTGATGCTCTTTACGAGCTCGCTCTTAATGACGCCGTAAGGAATCTCGGAGATGACGATTCTCTCGTGGTTTCCGCTTGTCTCCACCTCGGCTTTTGCGCGAATGATCACGCGGCCACGGCCCGTCTCGTAAGCTTCCTTCACACCGTTGATACCGTAGATGATACCTCCTGTGGGGAAGTCGGGGGCCTTGATGTGCTGCATCAAGCCGTCGATGTCGATGTCGGGATCGTCGATCAGCGCAAGAGTTGCGTTGAGCGATTCCGTGAGGTTATGAGGCGGCATGTTGGTAGCCATACCTACGGCGATACCGGAGGCACCGTTTACCAACAGGTTGGGAATTCTTGTGGGGAGCACTGTAGGCTCGGAGAGGGTGTTGTCGAAGTTGGGAGCGAAATCCACCGTCTCTTTGTCGAGGTCGGTGAGCATCTCCTCGCCCATCTTTGCGAGCTTGACCTCAGTGTAACGCATTGCAGCCGGGGAGTCGCCGTCGATGGAACCGAAGTTGCCTTGACCGAAAACCAGCGGATAGCGCAACGACCAATCTTGTGCCATTCTCACCATGGTGAGATAAATGGAGGAGTCGCCGTGAGGGTGATACTTACCCATCACCTCGCCCACGATACGGGCTGATTTCTTGGTTTCTCCGGAAAAGAAGTTGTTGAGTTCGTTCATACCGTAGAGCACTCTCCTGTGGACCGGCTTGAAGCCGTCGCGGACGTCGGGGAGCGCTCTGGATACAATCACCGACATGGAATAGTCGATGTAAGCGCTTTTCATCTCCGATTCTATGTTGATCGGGATGATTTTGTTGTTATCCTGCATTACTTAAAATCAAATATTTTCTTCAAATTCAAAAACAATGCTACAAAGCATAAATTAACTCACAAAATTAACCAAAAATTTTGAAACTGCCAAGGGGTCGGGAAGGCAAAATTAT
>JAFLTX010000085.1 GCA_022509145.1 Muribaculaceae bacterium
ATGCCTGATTTGAACTGTTTTACTTTAGACTCGGCGATGCGTATGGTAGCCGGCACAGCCAGAAGCATGGGTATCACCGTAAAAGGGGAGTTCCCTGAGCTGAACTAAAAAACTTCAATTTACAATGGGAAAACTGACAAAAAATCAAAAGTTAGCTTTGTCGAAGATTGAAGCCGGAAAGGTCTACACTCTGGCAGAGGCCGCCGAGAAAGTAAAAGAGATAACCTTTACCAAGTTCGACTCCTCATTCGACATTGACGTGCGCCTCGGGGTAGACCCCCGTAAGGCCGACCAAATGGTTCGCGGTGTGGTTTCGCTGCCTCATGGCACCGGTAAGCAAGTGCGCGTGCTCGTGCTCTGCAACCCCGACGCCGAAGCAGCTGCCAAAGAAGCCGGCGCTGATTATGTTGGTCTCGACGAGTATATCCAGAAAATCAAAGACGGCTGGACCGATGTTGACGTAATCATCACTCAGCCTTCCGTTATGGGTAAGCTCGGTCCCTTGGGTAGGATCCTCGGTCCCCGCGGCCTGATGCCTAACCCCAAGAGCGGCACTGTGACTCAAGACGTTGCAAGCGCCGTAAGAGAGGTGAAACAAGGTAAGATCGACTTCAAGGTAGACAAGACCGGAATCGTGCATGCCTCGATCGGCAAAGCATCATTCTCACCCGAAGCAATGGTGGACAACGCACGCGAATTCGTGCAGACGCTCATCAAGCTCAAACCCGCCACCGCAAAGGGTACATATATCAAGAGTATCTACGTTTCAAGCACTATGAGCCCTGGTGTCAAGGTTGACCCCAAATCTATAGTGGATTAATCATCTAAATAAAGAAAGCGATATGAGAAAAGAAGATAAAGCTGTAGCTATTGAGATGATAGGGAAAACGCTCGGCGAATATTCGTGCGTTTATCTCACCACTACCTCGGGCCTGAATGCTGAAAAGACCAGCGCTCTGCGCAGGGCTTGCTTCAACGACCAGATCAAGATGCTGTGTGTGAAAAACACGCTTCTCAAGAAGGCGCTCGAAGCAAGCGACAGAGACTATTCCGAACTCTACGACCTTCTTCATGGCGAGACCACTCTGATGCTCAGCAACGTCGGCAACGCTCCGGCCAAGCTCATCAAGAAATTCCGCGATAAGAACGACACCATCCCCGCCCTCAAAGGCGCTTACGTAGAGGAGACAGTGTATGTAGGCGAGGCTTCGTTGGAGACCCTGGCCAACATCAAGAGTAAAAACGAGCTCATTGCCGACATCGTGGCTCTGCTTCAATCGCCCGCCAAGAATGTTGTCAGTGCTCTCCAGAGCGGCGCAGGCAAGCTGCACGGCATCCTGGAAACCTTATCCAACAAAGAGTAAATTAACCCGATTAAAAAACAAAAAACAAATACAACAATGGCAGATTTGAAAGCATTTGCAGAACAGTTAGTAAACCTTACCGTAAAGGAAGTAAACGAGCTCGCACAAATCCTTAAAGACGACTATGGCATCGAACCGGCTGCTGCAGCCGTTGCCGTAGCTGCTGGCCCCGCCGCTGGTGGTGCTGCTGAAGAAGAAAAATCAAGCTTCGACGTAGTCCTCAAGGCTGCCGGCGCTAGCAAGCTCGCCGTAGTTAAGCTCGTTAAGGAACTCACCGGTCTTGGTCTGAAGGAAGCTAAGGAACTCGTTGACGGCGCTCCCGGCGTAGTTAAGGAAGGTCTTCCCAAAGCTGAAGCTGAAGGCTTGATGAAACAACTCCAAGAAGCCGGCGCTGAAGTTGAACTCAAATAATAACTGACCACTCTTACATAGGTTAAGAACCCTGTTTCAGAGAGGGTTCTTAACCTATTTTATGTCTTTTTAACTCTCCTTAACCCCGTGTGGCTCTGAAGTTGCTCCCCACATCGGTGCTAAAATCTTTTCATATAACTTATCCAATGGCTGTTAATTTAACCGAAAAACCGCGGGTAAATTTCGCATCAATTAAAAATCCGCTTCCTTTCCCTGATTTCCTCGAAGTCCAGCTGCAGTCTTTCAGAGACTTCCTTCAGCTAGACACTCCCCCGGAAGAGAGGAAAAACGAAGGTCTTTATAAAGTTTTCGCAGAGAATTTCCCCATAGCCGACACGCGCAACAACTTCGTGCTCGAATTTCTCGACTATTACATCGACCCCCCAAGATATACGGTAGAAGAATGTCTCAAGAGAGGCCTCACTTACAGTGTGCCCCTCAAGGCTAAGCTCAAACTCTACTGCACGGACCCGGACCACGAAGATTTCGACACCACCATCCAGGATGTTTACCTCGGGCCAATCCCCTACATGACGGAGCAGGGTACTTTCGTCATCAACGGGGCCGAGAGGGTAGTGGTGAGCCAGCTTCACCGCTCGCCGGGCGTATTTTTCGGTCAAACCACCCACGCCAACGGTATCAAGCTCTATTCAGCCAGAATCATCCCGTTCCGCGGAAGCTGGATCGAGTTCGCAAGCGACATCAACAACGTGATGTACGCTTACATCGACCGTAAAAAGAAACTCCCCGTCACCACGCTGCTCCGCGCCATAGGCTTCGAGTCTGACAACGAAATCATCAAGATTTTCGACCTCGCCGAAGAAGTGAAGGTGACAAAGACAAACCTCAAGAACAACATCGGCCGCAAACTCGCGTCGCGCATCGTGCACTCATGGATGGAAGACCACGTAGACGAAGACACCGGCGAGCTCAACTCTTACGAGCGCACCGAAATTGTCGTTGAACGCGGCAGCATTCTCACCGACGAGCACATCAAGGCCATCATGGACTCGGGCGCTTCTGAAGTGATGTTTGAGAAAGAGAATGTCAGCAGCACTGACTATTCGATCATCTTCAACACCCTGCAGAAAGACCCGTCGAAGACGCAGATCGAGGCCATCCAGTACATATACCGCCAGCTCCGCAACGCCGACGCCCCCGACGAGGTATCGGCCCGCGAGGCTATCCACAACCTCTTCTTCTCCGAAAAGCGTTATGACCTCGGAGAAGTAGGACGCTTCAGAATCAACAAGAAGCTCAACCTCGACACTCCCATGAGTGTGAGGGTACTTACGAAAGAAGACATCGTTGAGATCATCAAGTATCTCATCGAGCTCATCAATGCCAAGAGCGTGGTAGACGACATCGACCACCTCAGCAACCGTCGCGTGCGCACCGTAGGCGAGCAGCTCTACAACCAGTTTGGCGTAGGCCTCTCTCGTATGGCACGCACCATCCGCGAACGTATGAACGTGCGCGACAACGAGGTCTTCACTCCCATCGACCTTATCAACGCAAAGACGATTTCGTCGGTGATCAACACCTTCTTCGGCACCAATGCGCTGTCGCAGTTCATGGACCAGACCAACCCTCTGGCCGAGATCACCCACAAGCGCCGTATGTCGGCTCTCGGCCCCGGCGGTCTTTCGCGCGAAAGAGCAGGTTTCGAGGTGCGAGACGTGCACTATACCCATTATGGCCGTCTTTGCCCGATTGAAACCCCTGAAGGCCCCAACATCGGTCTGATCTCGTCGCTTTGCGTATATGCCAAGATCAACAAGCTCGGCTTCATCGAGACTCCTTATAGAAGAGTGGGTAACAGCAGGGTAGACCTCAACAACGACGACGTGACCTACCTCACCGCCGAACTCGAGGAAGGGAAAGTGATTGCCCAGGGCAACGCGCCGCTCAACGACGACGGCACCTTCATCCGCACTCGCGTAAAGGCCCGTCTCGACGCCGACTTCCCGATCGTGCCTCCCGAAAACGTCGACCTCATGGACGTTTCGCCTGTGCAGATTGCCTCGATCGCAGCTTCGCTCATCCCGTTCCTGGAGCACGACGACGCCAACCGCGCGCTGATGGGCTCCAACATGATGCGCCAGGCCGTGCCTCTGATTCGTCCCGAGGCTCCCATCGTGGGCACAGGCATCGAAGGTCAGCTCATCCGCGACAGCCGCACCCAGATCACGGCTGAAGGCGACGGTGTGATTGAATACGTCGACGCCACCGTAATCAAGATTCGCTACGACCGCACCGAAGACGAAGAATTCGTAAGCTTCGAGAGCGCCGTGAAAGAATATCATCTCCCCAAGTTCCGCCGCACAAACCAGAGCACCACTATCGACCTTCGCCCCATCTGCCGCAAAGGCGACAGGGTGAAGAAAGGCGAAATCCTCACCGAAGGTTACTCCACAGAGAGAGGCGAGCTCGCCCTCGGACGCAACCTCAAGGTGGCTTTCATGCCCTGGAAAGGCTACAACTATGAGGACGCCATCGTGCTCAACGAGAGAGTGGTGCGCGAAGATATCCTCACCTCGGTACACGTAGACGAGTATACCCTCGACGTTCGCGAAACGAAGCGCGGTATGGAAGAGCTCACCTCCGACATCCCCAACGTAAGCGAAGACGCAACGAAAGACCTCGACGAGACCGGTATCATCCGCATCGGCGCACACGTGGTGCCGGGCGACATCATGATCGGCAAGATCACCCCCAAGGGCGAAAGCGACCCGACTCCGGAAGAGAAACTCCTTCGCGCTATCTTCGGCGACAAGGCCGGCGACGTGAAAGACGCCTCGCTCAAGGCTTCTCCTTCGCTCAAGGGCGTGGTTATCGACCGCAGCCTCTTCTCGAGAGCTATCAAGAAGAAAACCAACAAGAAGAGCGCCAACGCCCAGCTCCCCATGCTCGACGAGCAATACGAGGAGAAGCAGGCCGAGCTCAAAGAGCTCATGGTAAGCAAACTTTCAACCCTGCTCGACGGCAAGACCTCGGCCGGAGTGAAAGACTTCCTCGGCGTAGACGTGGTGGAGAAAGGTAAGAAGTTCACCAAGAGTGTCTTCAGCGGTATCGACTACGAGACCGTCAACCTCTCCGACTGGACGAATGACGAGCGCATCAACAAGATGGTGAGCCAGCTCATCACCAACTATCTCCGCAAGAGCAAGGAGATAGAGAGCGAGCTGAAGCGCAAGAAATTCGACATCACCATCGGCGACGAGCTTCCCTCCGGCATCATGCAGATGGCCAAGGTCTACATCGCCAAGAAGCGCAAAATCGGCGTGGGCGACAAGATGGCCGGCCGTCACGGCAACAAGGGTATCGTATCGCGCGTGGTGCGTCAGGAAGACATGCCGTTCC
>JAFLTX010000086.1 GCA_022509145.1 Muribaculaceae bacterium
GAACCCACACAGCCTCAACGGCCAAGGGATTTTAAGTCCCTCGTGTCTACCATTCCACCATTCCTGCAGATACTCTCATATCTGAGTGCAAATTTATAAAAAATTTTTCAATCCGCAATATTTCGCCCAAAATCACCGCGCCGATGACCATATTCGCCAGCGATGTTCGGCCAACTACAGCGCCTGAGCTATGATCTCAAAGCAGCGAGCGGATCTGGAGCACCACCATCAAGAGGCCCAATGCGTAGAGAGTGCCGAGACCAAAAAATCTTACCATTCGGCGGTTCATGCCGTTTCCCTGAAGAATTGTAATTAAAGTTTTCATAATTTTGCTTTGACGTTAAGTGTTTTTCAATTGATTTCTTCTCACATGCCATCGGAGATTCATCTCTTTTGACAATGCAAAATTAGGACGTCGCACTGCCAACGTCTTTCAGTCATTTGTTAATTAATGTTAATTTTGTAAAGTGCGATTTTTTGATTAAATTTGCAATAATGTTGTATTCTCCCGTAGAATACCCGTAAGTAATTACGGGAGAGAAATTTAAGAGAAGAGAATGAGAAAGAATATCAGAATCAAGATAGCCATCATACCGGCCGTGCTTGCGATATGCGCGGCGGCGATATTCCAGGCGTCGGCAAAACCTAAGAAAAACGTCATCGACGAGGTGGCATGGATCGTAGGCGACGAGGCCATCTTCCGTTCCGACGTGGAGGAGCAGTACACTCAGATGCGCCAAGACGGAAGCCTCCCGGCAGGCGACCCGTATTGCCTTATCCCCGAGCAACTTGCGGTGGAGAAACTCTTTCTGCATCAGGCGAAGATCGACACCATCACCCCTCCCGAGGGGCAGGTGCAGTCGATGGTCGACCGCAGACTCAATTTCTTCATCGCCAACCTGGGAAGCAAGGAGAAAGTGGAGGAATATTTCCACAAACCACTCCCCCTGCTGCGCGACCAGCTGGTGGAAGTGATGCGCAACGCCTACACCATAGAGCAAGTGCAAAACAATCTGACCAAGGACGTTAAATCCACGCCGCGCGACATCAGGCGCTACTTCGAGTCGCTGCCGGCCGACAGCATACCCTATGTGCCGACCCAGGTAGAGGTGCAGGTTATCACAGCCAATCCCGTGATACCGCGCCAGGAGATAGAAGACGTCAAAGCCAAGCTGCGCGACATCGCCGACAGGGTAAACCGCGGGGAGGCCGAATTCTCCACGATGGCCATTATGTATAGCGAAGACGGCTCCGCCATGCAGGGCGGCGAGCTCGGTTTCCACGGTAAAGCCGACTTCGTGCCGGAATTCTCCAATGTAGCTTTCAACCTTTCCGACCCGAAAAAGGTGTCGAGAATCGTCGAGACGGAGTATGGTTACCATATCATCCAGCTCATCGAGAAGCGCGGAGAGCAGGTGAACGTAAGGCACATCCTGATGCGCCCGAAGGTCGGCACCCAGGAGCTGAAAGACGCCGTTTCGCGCCTCGACTCGGTGGTGGCAGACCTCAACAAAGGCACTTTCACCTTCGAAGAAGCGGCCCGCTTCATCTCGCAGGATAAAGACTCGAAAAACAACAAGGGTATCATGGTGAACCAAAACACCGGCAGCTCGCGCTTCGACATGCAAGACCTCCCGCCCGAGATAGCCTCGCACGTGGAGAAGATGCAGCCGGGCGAAATCTCGGAGGCGTTCATTATGAAAGACGAGCGCAAGAACCAGGACGTAGCCGTGATCGTGAAGCTCACCAACCGCATCCCGGGCCACACAGCCACCCTTGCCGACGACTTCAACCTGGCCAAACAGATGTATGAGGCCAACCTGAAAGACGAGATGATACGCCAGTGGGTCGAGAAGAAAATCAAGGAGACCTACGTCAAGATCGAAGACGGCTGGGACGGTTGCGAATTCAAATATAACGGCTGGATAAAGTAGGCTGCAATAGCCTTCATCCGCCACTTTCAGCAAACTCACCTAAGGGAAGAGATGAAACTCAAGGGTTATCGCTCCGCAAGACGAGCGCGCATAGCCGTAGGCCTGATTCTGGCGTTCGGGTTTCTTGTGTGTCTGGCAGCCCCTCAGACGCAGCAGCCGTCGAACAAGCTGCCGCGCGAGAAGACCTTCAACAGGCCCAAACCGCAGACTCCCTCCACACCCGAGATGCCTACGCAAAACCGCTATCAGGAAGATAAAATTTTTCTGGAGCAGGCCGACTCGCTCTTCCGAAACGACCTGCGCGAGGATATAAAGATCGTGAAGGGGAACGTCATGTTCCGCCAAGGAGGGATGACGATGACCTGCGACTCGGCATATTTCTACACCGAGCAAGACCGCGCCGACTGCTTCGGCAATGTAAGGATGGTGCAGGGAGACACTCTTTTCATCTATGCCGACCGCCTGTATTACAACGGGTTTGAGCATTTCGCGCGCCTGAGAAACGGCGCCACGGCCCGCAAGGTGAGGCTCATCAACCGCACCGACACCCTCATCACCGACAGCCTCGACTACAATCTTGCCATGAGGCTCGGATGGTATGAGAAAGGCGGCGAATTGCGCGACCCCACCTCCACCCTCACCTCGATCTACGGCCAATATTCGCCGGCCACAAAAGACGCGGAATTCTTCTATGATGTGGTGCTTATAAATCGGAAAGACAACTTCAAGCTCTATACCGACACCCTCTACTACAACACGGCCACCGGGATAGCCCGCATCGAGACCAAGACGCGTATCGAGGGCGAGAACGACACCATCATCACCACAGGAGGCACCTACAACACCAACACAGGCTTTGCCGACCTCACCCGTCGCTCGCTCATTCTCCACACCGACTCCAACAAAAACGTGGTGACCCTCGAGGGCGACTCCATCATATACGACCGCGACACCGAGATAAGCCGCGCCTACCGGTTTACGGCCCCCGGAAAGAAGAGCCGCCCGGTGGTGCTCACCGACACGGCCAACAAGTCGATACTCATCGGCGGATTCGGCTATTTCGACAACAAGGCGCGCGAGTCGATGGCCACCGACTATCCTCTTCTGATGGAGTATTCGCGGCCCGATACCCTCTTCCTGCGCGCCGATACCATCCGCACATACAATCTGCAGACGGCCCCGGAGACGGATACGCTGGGAAATCTGCTGAAAGAGCCTGTGGACTATTACCTGGCGAAGGCTTACAACCGAAGCCGATTCTTCCGTGCCGACCTGCAGGGAGTGGCCGACTCGATGACCTACGTAGGGATCGACTCGATGCTTTATATGAACCGCAAACCCGTGGTGTGGAGCGAAAACAGGCAGGTGTCGGGTGAGATTATAGAGGTTCATATCAACGACTCCACGGCCGATTGGGCGCGATTGCCCCAGAACGGGATGATGATGGAGCACGTTGACGAAGATTTCTACAACCAGCTCTCGGCCAAGACGATGCTGGCCACCCTTGAGAACGGCGCGCTGAGACGCCTCGAGGCCGAGGGGAACGTGATGGCCATAATGCTGCCGGAGGAAGACGACGGCTCGTATAACAAGTTTGTGAATGCGGAGAGTTCGTTTCTCGACGTTTTCTTCAACGATGAAGATTTCGAGCGGCTCAAGATGTGGCCTCAGGTCAACGGAGTGGTAACCCCTATCGGGCAGGTGGCCGACGATGCCAAGCTCCTGCGGGGCGCCGTTTGGCTGGAAGATATCAGGCCCGTGCGCCGCTGGTATGGCGACAAAGTGACCTGGGACGACGAACTCGGGGAAATCTCCGACGCCCTGGAAAAATACTTCTCCACGCCTTAAAACCCAACTCCTGTCCTACTTGTAAAAGCTCGGCCACGATAAATCAATAAAAGACGACCGCCTCAATCTGAGACGGCCGTCTTTTTAGATATGGATATCTTAAATGGAACAGGCTTTAGAAGAGGTGCTTGCGCGCCGTGCCGGTGGTCACCACGATGTAGAGACCGCGGGTATTGACGGTCAGAACGTCGACACCTTCTGCCACGAGCTTGCCAAGCATATCGTAGACACGGATGCGGCCTTCAGCCTCGATGCGGTTGCCAATGATCCTGACTTCGTCCGCAATCGGCTTGGAACCTACCCCGAGAGTGCCCGTAGGCACCACAAGCAGGGTCTCGGCGATGGGATCAAACACCATGTCTATATGGTTCAACTCTTCATAGGAATTGATGTTGTCGTTGACGCCAAGCACCAATTGATAGGGCTCGCCGATATAGAGCAACTCGCCGTTGGAGCCATAGTTGATTTCTCCCCAGTCAGCGTCCGCCACTTTGAAACGGCTTTCGCCGATCGAGATGTCGTAGAGGTAGTAATTACCGTCGTCTTCAAGAATAAACTTGTCGACCGGGCCCCAGCCGTTGAAGTCGCCGCGCAGGAATACTTCCACCACCGGATCCACCACCGTGCCGCCTGTTGGCACAATGGTAAGTGTCTGATTGTCTACGTCAAGGATCAAATCTACATTCTCGAGCGATTCAGCCGGCAGGATGTTCTCTCCCACCATCACGAGTTGGTACGGTTCGTTGAGGTAGATGGGCGAGCCGTTCGAACCGAAGTCTATCCGGCCCCAGTTGGAGTCGCCAATCTTGAATTCCTCCTCGCCGATCGTGACGTCGATCATATAATAAAGGCCGTCATTCCCCAGTGTAAAGGGATGGGTGGTCTGCCAATTGTTGAAGTACCCGCGCAGATAAATTTCGGGGAGGGGATCGGGAGTGGGATCAGGATCCGGACCCGGAGTGGGCGTTTCGCCGCCCCATTCGGAGCAAAGCCAGTTCACACGACGTTGCAGCATACCTGTAAACTGGTCGAAGTCATAATCCAGGTCGCCGTTGCCATACTCCGGCCAACGACGGAAGTCGTTCTGTGCAGCCTGCGATATCTGTTTTTTGAACTGCTGGATATAAGTCTCAAGGCCCGGATAGCTGTCGGCGAGAAATTCCTTCCATACCTCGGCCACCTTCTGCTTGAACACCTTGAACTGGGCTATTTCGCCGATCCACGCCTGT
>JAFLTX010000087.1 GCA_022509145.1 Muribaculaceae bacterium
GGGGGTTCCGGCCGAACGCGAGTGCAAAATTAGCACTTTTTCCCGCCCCTGTCAATACCCCCGCGCCTTTTTTCTTCATTTTTTCTCAAAGGGGGCAGCTTACCGGCTGAAGCTCTGATGATTAACCGAGTGTTAATTTATGTTAATGAGAGTTAAGATGAATTAACGATTGGAGCACACCGGGCGTCTTGCGGGCCGCCCACCGGCGCCCCTTACGTGAGGCGGGCGGGGAATACACGGGGGAATGGCGGCGGGTTTCGGCATTTTTTATTATATTTGCAGTTGATTATGCTTGGAGATGGCTTCTGAGCATCTCCGATTACTAAAATATTATCACTGATCCACATAATCACACCTCTTATATAATATAGCACCTTATCACATCATTATATCATGAAACGAATTCTTACAATCGGTATACTTGGATTAGCTATGACTGCACCATCTTTGGCTAGAGATATTTCATATCCGGTTCCTCCCATGACGCCGGATGTGGTTGACGATTATTTCGGCATTCGCGTAGCCGACGTCTATCGTCCTCTTGAAAACGATACGGCTCCCGCCACTCTCGAATGGGTGGCTGCCGAAAATGCCGTTACAAATGCTTACTTGGCTGAAATTCCTTTCCGCGAGCAGTTGCGCGCCCGCCTCGAGAGCCTCAACAATTACCCGAAGACAGCGGCGCCCTGGAAGGAGCCCGACGGCTATTATTATTTCTACAAGAACGACGGGTTGCAAAATCAGTCGGTGCTTTATCGCACCAAGGATCTCGCATCCGGGGAAGCAGAAGTGTTCATCGACCCCAACACCCTTTCCGACAACGGGACGGTGGCCCTGAACGGAATCACTTTCTCTCCCGACGGCCGACACGCCGCCTATTCCATTTCGCGCAACGGGAGCGACTGGGTCGAGTTTTACGTTATGGACTCCAAGACCAAGGAGCTCCTCCCCGACCATATAGAATGGGCCAAATTCACCAACGCTGGCTGGACCGCCGACGGCTTCTTCTACAGCGCCTACGACCGCCCCGAGGAAGGTAAGGAGTTCTCCAACGCCAACGAGTTTCACAAGCTCTTCTTCCATAAGCTCGGCACCCCGCAGGATCAAGACGTGCTCATCTACGAAGACACGGAGCATCCGCTCTACTTCCACACCTCGAAGGTTTCGGAAGACGGGCGTTACCTCTTCCTCTATGCCAGCGGTGCCGGTGTGGGGAACAGCCTGCGGATCAAAGACCTCTCCAACCCGCAGAGCGACTGGGTAACCGTTACCGACAGCCAGGACTCCTACATCAAGCCTCTCGCTGTGATCGACGGCACCCTCTATCTCTTCACCGAACAAGATGCCCCGAAGAAACGCATCGTGGCGGCCCCGATCGCAACTCCGACGCCTGACCACTGGAAAGATATCGTGCCGGAGAACGACGACGTGCTGACCGTCGCTCAGTTTGCCGGCGACGACCTGATACTCACATATAACAAAGATGCGGCCCACCACGTCTACCAATACACCAAGGAGGGTAAACTGATACGCGAGATCGAGCTGCCCACTTTCGGTAGCGTGGATTTCAATTCCGACCGCGACCACAACGAGGTGTTTTATCGTTTCTCGTCGTTCACCTATCCCGGCACCATCTATTCATACGATCCGGCAACTGGGAAAAGCACCCTGCTCTCCTCCTCGGCTCCGGAAGGGTTCAACCCAGACGACTACGTGACGGAGCAGGTGTTCTACACCTCGGCCGACGGCACGAAAGTACCGATGTTTATCGTCTACAAGAAAGGGATCGAGCGCGACGGCAGCAATCCGGCCTACCTCTACGGCTACGGCGGCTTCAACATCTCGCTCTACCCCGGCTTCAGCCCCAACCGCCTGCTATGGCTGGAGAACGGCGGCATCTACGCCCAGGCCAACCTGCGCGGTGGCGCCGAATATGGCGAAGAGTGGCATCAGGCAGGCACCAAGATGCAGAAACTCAATGTCTTCAACGATTTTATCGCCGCGGCTGAATATCTTGTAGACCAGAAATGGAGCTCTCCTGAACGGCTGGCCATAGTGGGCGGCAGCAACGGCGGTCTGCTCGTAGGCGCCACCACCAACATGCGTCCCGAGCTCTTCGCGGTGGCCATACCGCAAGTGGGTGTGATGGATATGATGCGCTATCATCTCTTCACCATCGGCTGGAACTGGGCGCCCGACTACGGCACCTCGGCCGACTCCGAAGAGATGGCCCGCTATCTCCTCGACTATTCCCCGCTGCACAACATCAGCAACGACGGCACCCCTTACCCCGCCATCATGGTGACGACAGCCGACCATGACGACCGCGTGGTGCCGGCCCATTCCTTCAAATATGCCGCGGCGTTGCAGGCCGCCGACACCGGCAGCAAGCCCAAGCTCATTCGCATCGACACCAACGCCGGTCACGGCGCCGGGAAACCGATAGCTAAGGTGATAGACGAATACGCCGACATCTATTCCTTCATCTTCAGCAACATGGGGATAACACCGAATAGTTACGACAACCAAAAGTCTCCGGCCAAAACCGAAAAGGCCGCGACCAAAAGCCATAAGACGAAGATTAATAAACGTAAGTCCCAATCCAAAAAGAAATGATCGCTACCATATCCAACCGCATCCGCCATTTCTTCCATGTGGTGAGCAACGTAAGGCCCATCATCTGGATTTGCCTCTACATCCTGCTGGTGCCTGTCTTCGCACTCATTTATCACTGGCTCCCCGACGGGCAGTTCCGCATCCCTGGGGACGCCGGCGTTGACTACGGCTCCTGGCTCTATTACAGCATCGTGACCATCACCACGCTGGGGTTTGGCGACT
The DNA here is from genome assembly GCA_022509145.1 of Muribaculaceae bacterium. Taxonomy (GTDB): domain Bacteria; phylum Bacteroidota; class Bacteroidia; order Bacteroidales; family Muribaculaceae; genus Lepagella. The sequence goes on from JAFLTX010000087.1 coordinate 2,839, forward strand.
ACACGCCGGCCCACGGCTGGGCGCAAGCTGTGACGGCCATAGAGGTGATGTGCGGGTTGGCGGTGATGGGGTTCTTTCTCAACGCGGTAGGCTCAATGAAGTCGGAAATCGACGTGGATGCCGAAATCGAGAAGCAACGAAGGCTCCACGCCGACCAAGAGCGCACCAAACTGCTGCAGACCATCCCGGTGGTGCTCCACAACTTAAACCGCTTCGTGGAGAAGTGCACCTCGGCTCTTGCCGCTACCGACGCATCGCGCCAGGTGATTGCCGACGTCTTGAGGCTGGGTTCGCGCACAGCTCTCTGCATCGACTCGATGCAAAACCGCATCGACCTCTCCCTATGGCCCGACCTGCTTGAGAAATGCTTCGGCTTTGTGGCTGACTATCAGATGTACAGCGCGGAAGACCCCACAGCCGAGTCCGAGGGATTGAAAACCTTCCTCACCCAGGCGAGGGATCTGGCGCTCGACATCGAGACCACACTGACCCAGATCAGCCGTTCCGACACGGCTGTACCGGCTTAACCCGCACTCATTGCGGCATAGGCCCAAAGCCCGAGACTTCAGGCAATAAGAAAATCTATTATTCGTGATTGCACGTACCCGCGTAAGGGTTTACTCGAGGTTGCTCCTTACCTTGTCGAGATACTGCTTCATCTCGGCCGGATCGCGCCGCTCCACAATCTCCCTGAGGGCCGAGAGGCGGTCGAGAATCCGGTCGAGCTGCTCGGGAGTGTGGGGGTTGAAAAGGATCTCGCTGAGCAGGAAATCATCTTCCGACATAAGGCCGCGCGCGATATCCATGTGGCGCTTGAAGGTGGTGCCCGGCGCCGACTGATGCTTCATCACAGAGGCAAACACAAGCGTGGAAGCAAAGGGGATGGAGAGGGAATAGGCAATGGTTTCGTCATGCTCCTTGAAAGAGAACTCCTCCACATGAAGCCTGAGCGCCGCATAGAGGTCTCTGAAAAATTGCTTCCCGGCTTCGTCGCCCTCCGAGATGATAATGGCGTTTTCGTTTTGCAGATTTGAAAGCGACGCAAACGTTGGGCCGAACATGGGGTGGGTGGACACGAACCTATGCCCGCATCCGGCATAAAACTCCGGCAGTCCCGTCTTCACAGAGGCTATGTCGCTCAAAATCGCCTCCTTCGGCAGGTATGGGAGCACTGCCTCGAAAGCGTCTTTCACATACTTCAGCGTAGCCGCGTTTATCACCAGATCCGGGGCGAAATCTTTCACCTCCTCAAGCTCCGAGAAGCGCAAGGCGTTAAACGTAAACCGCAGTTTCTCGGTGGCGGTGTCGAATATCGCCACCTCATGATTGAACGAAAGAAGGTCGCAGAGGAATTTCCCCATCTTTCCGGCCCCTAAAATCAGAATCTTCATCCTCAAGAAATAATTACCTATACAGTTTCAGCCGACAAAATTATAAAAATTTTGTATTTTTGCGATATGAAACATCACCACGGGCCTCATTCAGCGGAGGAATTGCTCGAAAAAGGCGGTATCAAACCCACGGCCAACCGGCTTTTGGTGGTCCGCGAGCTTCTCGAGGCGAGCCGCCCGCTCAGCCTCATCGAGCTGGAGACCATGCTCGAGACAATGGACCGCTCGAGCGTATCGAGAGTGCTCAACCTGCTGCTTGAGCGCGATGTGGTCCATGCCTTCGAAGACGGGCGCGGAGTGTCGAAATATGAAATCTGCCACGGCGAAACCCATTGCTCCCTCGCCGACATGCACGCCCATTTCTATTGCGAGCGGTGCAACACCGTCTTCTGTTTCGAAGATATCTCGGCCCCGTCGATAGAGATTCCCGAGGAATTCAAGATACGCTCGGTCAACTATATGCTCAAAGGCCTCTGCCCCTCCTGCGCCCGCAAGGAGCAAAATTGAGCCCCCGGGAAGCCATATATAAAATTGAGCCGGCAAGAAGCGGTTTATAGAATGAAAAAGCACTTACGAATCAACGTAAGTGCCTGATTTCCAGTGACCCCGGAGGGGCTCGAACCCTCGACCCAATGATTAAGAGTCATTTGCTCTA
>JAFLTX010000088.1 GCA_022509145.1 Muribaculaceae bacterium
ACTGAACAATCAAATCCTAAATAAATCTGTAAACAAATTTCAGGACAGGTCAATCGCCTGCTAATGGCCCATTAGGCCCATTAGTCCCATTAGTCCCATTCAGGTCTATACAAGCTGAGGGGCCGCGCTTTGGAAAACGCAGCCCCTCATTATAAATCATTATACCCGGATTACGGGATAAGAACTTTTATCGGACGGTTGAGTAACGACGAGTGGAGCAGATATATGCCCGAGGGGAGGCCTACGTGGCTTCCCGGCGCCGCTGAGGCGTTGAGATATACCAAACGTCCACCTATGTCATAAACCGCGATGTCGACGCTCTCAGCGCCTCCTATGAGGGTGAATCCGTCGGCGTCAGTCTCCACGCCGATCGGGCTTGTGGCGTCAAGGCTGAAGAGGCCCGCGCCCTTGGCCACCGTGATGGCGTTGGAAGCCTCGGAGATGAACCCGAGTCGGCTCGAACGCACCGTATAGCTCTCCATTACGTTTTCGCTCCTCATAATCTTGAGCGAATTGGTGTTGCTCTCGAGCATTTCGGTCTCGGTGCCTTCCGCGCCATAGATGGTGCGGTCTACGATATAGTAGTCCACCACCTCGGGAGCCACACTCCAGTTGGCCACATACGATTCCTCGGTCACTTCCGTAGCTTCGTAAGCCGTAAGCCTCGAGAGCACGGGCACACCCGTGCCGCGGCCTATGAGCTCTACGCGGATGCTGCCGTTGAGCCCGCCGTCGTATATCAGCAGGATGGCCTTCTTCTCGCCCTCCGAAGTGGGGTTGAAAGCCACGGGCACAAGCGCCGTCTTGGAGAAGTTGAGCTGCGAGGGGAGCACCGAGGTCTGGCCGAGGGTAAACATTGCGCGGTCGGTGCCGCTGATGCTTATCGAGAGCGGCTGGTCGATCATACCCTTGATTTCGAGATAGACGGTCTCCACGCCGTTGACGGCACATTCGCCGAAGTCGAGCGCCTCGTTGTTGACCGGTTGGGTGATATAAGAGCCGTCGCTCGGGTAGGGCGTCTGGGCGTTACCCTGGTCGGCGATATAGAACGTTTCGGAAGTCTGCCGTCCCCAGATATATTCCGCCAGATTGGGGAAGTCGATGAAGGGGTTGCGGTTTCCCTGCTGGGTCTCCACGGCGTTGTTGCGGTCTATCTCCTTCTGGCTCACCGGGTCGGCGCGATGCCATTCGAGCAAAGTCTCGTAGGCCCAGGTCTTGAGGGTAGGCCAGGAGTTCTGCTGGAACATATTGTAGGAGTAGGAGGAGGTCCAGCGCAGGTCGTCGTAGACGCAGGCCATATAGAAGATACCGCGGGCAAAGTCGCCTTTGTATTCGTCCGCCGGCTCAAACACCTTTGCCGCACCGCCGCCCTGGCCGGCGGCCGGAGTGCCCACCTTGGCGCTGCCGTTGTCGAAGGTGGCCCTTCCCTCCATCACATCGCCGTAGGGATAGTTGCTCTTGGCCATGTTGCACTCACCGTCGCTCGGGAGCAGGTTGAAAAGGTCGGTGTAGGCCGGGGTGGTCTGCGAGCTGCCCCACCATGATTTGGGCACACTGTGCTCGCGCTGCATCTTGTTGGAGGAGAAACTCGAAGTGGGCGACTGGCCGTCTTTGATGAGATAGATGCTGTTGGAATACATTTCCCACCATCTCACGTTCCCGTTGTAAAGCTCGGGATAGACGTCGGTGTAGCGCCAGTTGTTGGGAAGCCCGTAATATTCGAGCATCGTGTGCTGGATCACACACTCCTTCACGGCCTCCTTCAGGTCTTCCTTCTTCTTGCCGTTCATGGCGTTGTAGTACCCTTCGCGATATTGAGCGAGGGCCGACGGCAAGCTTATGGCTACGGCAATGAGCAGAATGTAGAATTTTTTCATCATAAAAAGTCAATATTTGCTTATAGAACGCCCGGGACAGAGGGCGTTAAGATTTAAAGCCTGTCTGCCCGGGCGTAGAATCTGTATGGCGAATTACTCAATCTCGATTCCGTCGAGGCGGAATGTGGAGGATGCGCCGGTGTTGCCGGTGATACCGGTCATGCCGTAGTAAGTGCCGATGTTGCCGTATACGCTCAGCAGCTCGCCGAGGAGCTCGGAGTTATCTACGAGGTTAACCACATCGCGCAGCTTCGAATTGTTGGGGAGATTTACGATGATGCACTTGGTCCAGTCTCTTTCGTTGGGATTGTCGGCTATAAGCACATTGTCGAAAGTCTCGCCTTCAGCTCCGAAGATCACGTCGGAGTCGGAGGTAACCTGAGCCACACCTGCCTTCACGGAGCCTACGATGTAACCCTGCACCCATCCGGTGTAGCCGAAGTAGTCGGGCATCAGAGCCTGGGCCACGGTGTAGGGCTGGTCAACAGTGCCGAGGAAGTCGAAGAGCACGTCGTCGATGCCGCGGAGAATGAGCTGCCATGCGCCGTTGTAATAGCTGAGGATACCGCGTACAGAACCCGTACCCGTCGGGAGCATCTCGTTGTAGAACGTCGAGTAGCCCGAGTTGTTGAGGATAAGGGTCTGGTTGGGGTTGCTGGCGTCCTGGATGGTGCGCCTTACGTTGTTCTCCTGATAGGGAGCGAACGTCTCTACGCCGCCTTCCTGGAACTGCACGTTTCTAACCTCCACCAGCTGGCTCATCACGTTCAGGCCGTTGCCTGTGGCTGAAAGGCTGTTGATCTCGCCGATGGTGGTTACGATCATGTAGGGATTCTCCGAGGGCCACGGGCCGTTTACAGTCACTTCCTCTATGTTCTGGTTGGGAACGCCGTTGAGAGCAGAATGCTGTCTGAACATAAACCAGCTCATGAACGTCATCGAGGGGGCGCCGTTGTAGTCAGACACCCAGCCCACCTGATAGAGGTCGGCGTAAGTACCCATGTAGAGACCGGTGACGTTGAGCACCACATCCTGGCCTACACGGTAGGTGGTCCACATGCTGGCCTCGCGGATGGTGAGGTTGATGGCCGATGTTTCGTCCTGGATGGCGAGGCTCTGGTAGATGTTGCCGGAGGCGTCGCTCGAGATTACTCGGCCGTGGATAATATAGTCGGAACCATCGGGGCGCTGCGGCACGACCACAGCCTCTACCCCTTGCGCGTTGAGCGTCGATACCAGCATTTGCTTGAAGTCTGCTATCGTGGTGTTGGGGGTCATCTTGGCCACCGGAGTAACGAACCTCGGCTCGGAGTATTCGTCCTGACAACTCGTCAACCCGGCTGCCACCAATGCCAACCCTATGAGTGAATATTTAAGTGATTTCATGTTGTTTTCTCTTTGAAATTACGTAATGTTGTAGAGTGTTGAGGGTTGAACTTATTGCAGTTCCTCTGCAAGCAGACCGTAGAATACCGGGAGCAGGCCTTGCACACTGTTGTAGCATCCGTAGCTGCCGTAGGTGGTAGAATACTGTATCCACTTGTTCATGCTCACATTCATGATGGTGGCCTCGCCGTTGGCTGCTATGGTGATGTTCCAGAGATAGTTGGCCGCCGGTTTGGTCTTCGACACCTGGAAGCTGTTGTAGTTTCCTTCGAGGTAAACGTACTTGCCGTAGCAGTCCTGCATAATCCAGTAGTCGCCTTCTTTTGTGAATGTGAACGCGTTGTCGAGACTGATGGTGATGATGCCGTCAACCGGAGTCACCTCGGTGAGGGTGAGGTAGCCGTAATTGTACGACTCAGCCGGAGCAGTGGCGCAATACTTTCCGCCTGCCACGAGCAGATACTGATAACCGCTCTGCAGAGAGCTTACAGCCGTAAACTTCTGGTCGGGCTGCGGCGGAGTGGGAGGTGCGATGTAATAACCCTTGTCGCCCCATTCGTAAGCGTCGACGGAGCGAACGCCGTAGATTGAGAAGTATTTCGCGCCGGTGGTGCCTCTGATCGTTACCTGCTGCCCGAGGTTGCCGGGGTTGGACGAGAGGTTCAGGGCGTTTCTCACGCCGCCGCTCGGGAGCTGCACCGGGATGCATTTTTCCCAATCGGTCTCGGCGGGATCGTCGGCCATGATAATGTTGGTCAAAGGCACTACTCCGGAGTTGGAGAAGATGGTGGTGCCTTCGTTCATCTTGGCGTTGCCGTCTTCGGTGGTAACGTAGCCCACGATGTAGCCGGTCACCCATGCCGGTTCGCCGTTGCTGTCGGCGCCGCTGAGCACCTGCCATACGCGGTAGGGATTGTCCCACGCGCCTGTACCGGTGGTTTCGGATGTCCCGCCGTCAGGATATGCGATAGGCGGAAGCTCTTGCTCCTCGTTGCAGCCTGCAAGCATGCCGGCCGTCATCAGTGCAAGTGCGGATAGTATACTGTTTATCTTTTTCATGATTTCTGACGGTTAAAGGATTAGAAACGGATTCCGACATTGAACGACGCGAAGATTCCCTGCGCATACCAGTAGCGGTTGGGGAACTTGGTGGTGGTATAGTCGGTGTAGTCAAACT
>JAFLTX010000089.1:0-2015 GCA_022509145.1 Muribaculaceae bacterium
TGGCGTTCTACGACATCAACGACAACATGGACCTCGCAGAGGAGTTTATCAAATATTGCGTAAACTACGCCCTCGAAAACTGCCTCGACGACATCGAATTCCTCGCCGAGCATTTCGACAAGGAGCTCGTTGAGCGCCTCCGCTTCGTGGTCGACAACGATTTCGTTCGCCTCCCCTATTCCGATGGTATCAAGATTCTCGAGCAGAGCGGCAAGAAATTCGAATTCCCCGTGTTCTGGGGTGCCGACCTCGCCTCGGAGCATGAGCGCTATCTCGTGGAGGAACACTTCAAGAAACCCGTGATTCTCACCGACTATCCCAAGGAGATCAAGGCCTTCTATATGAAGATGAACGACGACGGCAAGACCGTGCGCGCAATGGATGTGCTCTTCCCGAAGATCGGCGAGATCATCGGCGGCAGCCAGCGCGAGGAAGACCTCGACAAGCTCCTGGCCCGAATCGACGAGCTCGGCCTCTCCGGCATGGATTGGTATGTCGACACCCGCCGCTTCGGCTCCGTGCCCCATTCGGGCTTCGGCCTCGGCTTCGAGCGTCTTCTCCTTTTCGTCACCGGCATGCAGAACATCCGCGACGTGATCCCCTTCCCGAGATATCCCAAAAACTGCGAGTTCTAAACGCATCGTCATTCCAAGGGCAATCACAGTTTTTACGTTGGTAGTCAACTCGGTTTTTACGTTGGTAGTCAATGCGTGCTAAGCGGTTCTTCCTTTCCCTGCTCCTCATGGTGGCGGTGGCTCCCATATTGACCGCTCAAAACCGCGCCTCGCTCATCACGGCGTGGCCCGGCAGCGAGATTTATGAGCTCTGCGGCCATGAGGCCATAAGGATTTCCGGCCCCGACATCGACTCGGTGTGGAATTTCGGCATCTTCAACTTCAACGAGCCCAACTTCGTGGGGCGCTTCGTGAAGGGCGAGACCGATTATTCCGTGGCCGGATACCCTTTCGCATGGTTTCCGGGAGAATATATCAACGCCGGCCGCAGGGTGGAGGAGCAGGTGCTCAATCTCTCTCCCGAAGAAGTCGAGAAGCTCCATAAGCTCCTCATCCGCTATTCGCAGCCGCCGCTCAACCGTTATCGCTACAACTACATCAAAAACAATTGCTCCACCAAGATTGCCGACCTACTCGACAGCGTGGCCGGCGGTCCGGTGATATATCCCGACACCACCCGCTTCTCCACCTACCGGGAGGCTATGCGCGGTTATCATATAAATTACCCCTGGTATCAGTTCGGCATAGACGTGGCCCTCGGCTCGGGGCTCGAAGAGGAGATCTCGCCTCGCGAGGAGCTCTTCATCCCCGTGGAATTCAACCGCCACGCCGCTTCGGCGCAACTCCCCGACGGGCGCCCGCTCGTGGCTTACACCAACGTGCTCTATCAGGGACGGTCCGACGCCGTTGCGCCTCCCACTCCGTTCCTGCTCACTCCCCTTTGGGTGAGCATCGTGGTGGCAACCGTCTCGCTCATCCTTATCGCCGTCTGCTGGCGCAAGAATGTCGTGCCCAAGATCTGGTATGCCTTCTTCTTCGGCCTCGCGGGCCTCGCGGGCTGTCTCGTGGCGTTCCTCATCTGGTTCTCGTCGCATGCCGCCACCTCTCCCAACCTCCTGATATTCTTCCTCAACCCTCTTCAGCTCATAATCCCCCTCTCGCTCTGGTGGAAGCCTATGCGCTATCCGCTCAACGCAATGATGTGGCTCAACATCGCCTCCGTCGGCATGCTCCTCGTGCTCTTCCCCATCTTCGACAAAGGGCAGTCGGGGCAGACGTCGCTCCTCATTCTCATGGCTACCGACGTGGTGCTCGCAGCCTACTATTTGCGCACTGTTTTTGCTGAAGAGAAGAAGGACGGCCATAAAAATTCACGCCGCCCAGCCTCCAAAGGCTCACGCGGCTCCAAGAAATCGAATTATAAAGCAAAGCGAAGATGAAACGTTCCACTTGCTCCTACCTCCTTGCCGGTCTCATCTCCGGCGTGAGCTGCCTCTCGGC
>JAFLTX010000089.1:2115-4302 GCA_022509145.1 Muribaculaceae bacterium
TTGCAGCTCTCCACCATAGCAGACGAGCTGGTGATCTCATCCGGGCCGCTCTCCAAGATCTACTCCATAGCCGGCGACGCCCAGACGGCAGTCGTTACAGCCGGCCATGCAGCCAACGCCGCCATCTGGCTCGACGACTTCACCGGCCGCTGGGTCTCTCCGGCCTACTATACCGGGATGCCTCCCGTGGTGGCGAATAAAAACCGCACCTCTCCCGTTACGGCCACCCTCTCCTCCACTTCCTGGCGCCCTCTCTCTTACCCCGCCGGAAATCAGGCCGACAACTTCTCGCACACCTTCAACGGCGCCGGCCACGAGGCCATAATCCGTTTCAAGAACTCCCCTCTCTTCAACTCCGAGATCGCAAACGCCGCCATCGACCTGCTGCGCACGCTAAAGCAAAGCTCCGCGGCAAGCACCCCGATGCTCAACGTTTCCTTCTCGCTCGCTCCTTATATTTATGACGACAACGGCGACTCCCGCGCCGAGCTTGCCGACGCCTATCTGCGCCTCGACAAAGACCTCGGCAGGATTCTCGACGCACTATATTCAGAATACGGCCGCGACAACGTGCTCCTCTTCCTCTCCTCGTCGGGCTATGCCCAGGAGCCGCAAATCCCCGAAGGCGATGTCAGGCTCCCTGTCGGCGAGGTCTCCTATAAGAAGATGGAGTCGCTGCTCAATTCCTACCTCTCCGCAACCTACGGCAACGCCGACTACGTAAGCCATATCCACGACGGCAACCTCTACCTCAACACCTCGGCTATAGCCGCCAAGGGTGCCGACATAAGAAAACTGCGCGCCGACGCCAAGGCTTTCCTGCTCAGAATGAGCGGAATAGCAGCCATCGGCACCATCGACGAGGTGCTCGGCTCCGACATGGCCTCCATGCGCGACATCGCCCTCCGCATCAACCCCAAGAGCGCGCCCGACCTCATCGTGCAGTTCGCTCCGGGATGGACTGTGGTCGACGACAACCAATATCCCGTCACCTCTTTCAAGGTGAGGCTCGCCGCTCCCGCCACTCCGGCCTTCATTCTGGCCCCGGGCATCGAGCCGCAGACAGTCGAGACCTCCGTGGATGCCACGGCTATCGCCCCCACGGTCTGCTCCCTCATCCGGATCCGCGCTCCCAACGGAGCCGCCGACCCGGGAATTGGATTGATTGGTAACAAATAATTAATATATAGATTTACAACTAAATACGATGAGTGTTCAATCATTTTTTAAGAAAATATTCGGCGACCAGAGCGAACGGGCCGTCCGTCCGCTGTGGCAGCGCCTCCAAAACGAAATTAATCCCATTTCGGAGCAGCTCCTCGGCGAGTCGAACGACCAACTCCGCGAGCGCATCAACATAATACGCGCCGACATCCGCAACGAAGCAAAGACCTTCGAAGACGAAATGGAAGAATTGCGCAAGAAAATCGAAACCCTCGATTACGAAAAGCGCGAACCCCTCTGGAAACGCATCGACGAGCTCCGCGAGCAGAAATTCAAGATGTATGCCCGCAAGCTCGACCAGGCTCTCCCCGAAGTCTTCGCCGTGGTAAAGGAAACGGCACGCAGATTCAAGGAGAACGACCTTATCGAGGTGACGGCCACCGACTTCGACCGCGACCTCGCCGGCCGCGGAAAGGATTTCCTCTCCATCCAGGACGACAAGGCCGTCTACCGCAACCGCTGGATCGCCGGCGGCAACGAGATCCTCTGGGATATGGCCCACTACGACGTGCAGCTCATCGGCGGCATGGTGCTCCACGGCATGCTCAACGGCGACAAGGCCACCAACAACATCGCCGAGATGGCTACAGGTGAGGGCAAGACCCTCGTGGCCACCCTCCCGGTGTTCCTCAACGCCCTCACGGGCGAAGGCGTGCACGTTGTGACGGTGAACGACTACCTCGCCAAGCGCGACTCCGAGTGGATGGGCCCGATCTATCAGTTCCACGGCCTCAGCGTCGACTGTATCGACAAGACCAAACCCAACTCGCCCGAGCGTCGCGCGGCATATCAGTGCGACATCACTTTCGGCACCAACAACGAGTTCGGTTTCGACTATCTGAGAGACAACATGGCCATGATGGAGGAAGACCTCGTGCAGCGCAACGAGCATTACTACGCCATCGTCGACGAGGTGGACTCCGTGCTTATCGACGACGCCCGTACGCCGCTCATCATCTCCGG
>JAFLTX010000009.1 GCA_022509145.1 Muribaculaceae bacterium
TAGAGTTTGAAAACGGTGTCAAAGGTGTGGCGCTCAACCTCGAGGAAAGCAACGTCGGGGTGGTGCTTCTCAACAATATTAATTCCGTCACTGAAAACATGTCAGTGCACCGCACGGGTGAAATCGCATCTATCCCGGTAGGCGAAGGCCTCCTCGGACGTGTGATCAATATCCTGGGCGAACCTATCGACGGCAAAGGGCCCATCGAGGGCGACCTGATCCGCCTCCCTCTCGAGCGCAAGGCTCCGGGCGTTATCTTCCGTCAGCCTGTAAACCAGCCGCTTCAGACCGGCCTCAAGGCTGTCGACTCGATGATTCCTATCGGCCGCGGACAGCGTGAGCTTATCATCGGCGACCGCCAGGTAGGTAAATCGGCCATCGCCATCGATACAATCATCAACCAACGCCAGAATTATCTCGACGGCAAGCCGGTTTACTGTATCTACGTGGCCATCGGTCAGAAGGGTTCTACGGTAGCCGCTCTGGTGAACACTCTGGAGAAATACGGTGCGCTTGAATACACCACAGTGGTGGCCGCAACCGCATCCGACTCGGCTTCAATGCGTTACTACGCTCCGTTTGCAGGTGTAGCCATCGGTGAATATTTCCGCGACACCGGCCGCGACGCCCTCATCGTATATGATGATCTCTCGAAGCAGGCAGTGGCTTATCGCGAGATATCTCTCGTGCTGAAGCGACCCTCGGGCCGCGAGGCTTACCCGGGCGATATCTTCTATCTGCACTCACGTCTTTTGGAGAGAGCTGCGAAGATCATCGGCGACCAGGAAGTGGCTTCAAAGATGAACGACCTTCCGGAGGTTCTCAAACCGATGGTGAAGGGTGGAGGCTCGCTCACGGCGCTTCCCATCATCGAGACTCAGGGAGGCGACGTGTCGGCTTACATCCCCACCAACGTGATCTCGATTACCGACGGCCAGATCTTCCTCGAGACATCCCTCTTCAACCAGGGTATCCGTCCGGCCATCAACGTAGGTATCTCGGTATCGCGTGTGGGTGGTAACGCTCAGATCAAGCCGATGAAGAAGGTAGCCGGTACGCTGAAGATCGCGCAGGCACAGTTCCGCGAACTCGAGTCGTTCACGAAATTCGGTGGCGACATCGACCCCGTGACCGCTCGTGTGATCGACACCGGCCGCAAGAACCAGCAGCTTCTCATCCAGCCCCAGTACGATCCGTGGCCTGTAGAGAACCAGGTAGCCGTAATCTATTGCGGTATCAACGGTCTGCTCCAGGATGTGCCCGTAGACAAGGTGCAGGAATTTGAAGAGCTTTTCATTCAGCTTGTAAAGGCTAAATATCAGAAAGAAGTGCTCGACGAGATAAAGGCCGGCAATCTTACTCCCGACATCGAGGAGAAGATACGCCAGTGTGCATCGGAAATCGCATCAAGATACGCAACCGCTAAGTAAATAGATGGCAACATTAAGGGAACTGAAGACGAGGATAGGCTCCGTGTCGTCGAGTGAGAAAATCACCGGCGCCATGAAGATGATATCGTCGGCCAAGGTGCATAAGAACGAGCAGGAACTGCGCAAGCTGCAGCCGTTTAGAGCGCAGCTTCAGCACATCATGGGCCATATCCTTGCCTCCGACGCTACGTTTGAGTCTCCTCTTATCGAGAGCAAGGAGGTAAGGAAGATTGCAGTGGTGGTCTTCGGCAGCGACGACGGTCTCTGCGGCGCCTACAACATGAACGTCTTCAAGAAACTCCTCGAGGAGCTCAACAGGCTTCACGAGACCTTCGGCAACGATGTGGATATCACCGTGATCCCGGTGGGCCGCAAGATTGCCGGAGCCGTCTCCCACATCGTGTCAGACTCGATCAAATCGAAACCCGTGGCAGGTGTAGATTCGAAAATGGCGCCCGAAAAGGTTGATGCCTTCACCATGAGCCTCAAAGACGGCTTCACGGGAGACGAGTATGATTATGTGGAGGTGGTCTACATGCATTTCCATTCGATCAGCCGTCAAAGGGCCACTGTCGAGACCCTTTTTCCGGTTAAGCCCGAGATTCTGCTCGGCAATCAAGACGCCGCAGGAAAGAAGGAGAGTGGAAGAATGTATCTCTTCGAGCCGGATGCCAACAGCATCTTCAACGAGGTGCTCCCGATGTTTGTGCTGTCAACCATGCAAGACATCACCATCGAAAACCGCGCCTCCGAGCAGGCTGCAAGGGTGATGGCCATGCAGGCGGCCAACGACAACGCCAAGAAACTCAACGAAGAGCTCCGTCTTGAATATAATAAACTTAGACAACAATCTATAACAACTGAATTGCTTGACATCCTTGGAGGTCAAGTAGAAAGATAATGGGTAATATAAAAGATTATTTTGTTTCGGTAGGGAAGGGCTTGAGCAGCCTGGTGAAAGGCATGGCCGTAACCGGGAAAGAGTTCGTCACTCCCAAGGTAACTGAATGCTATCCGGAAAATCGCGCTACTTTGAAGATTGCAGACCGCTTCCGGGCTGAACTGACGCTCATCTACGACGAGAACGGCAGGCATAAGTGTATCGGCTGCGGTATATGCCAGATGAACTGCCCGAACGGCACCATTCAGCTTACCACGAAGATGGTAGACCTTCCCGACGGGAAGAAGAAGCGCATGCTCGACAAGTATATGTACGACCTGGGAAGCTGCACTTTCTGCATGCTTTGCGTAACCACTTGCCCGCAAGACGCCCTCGAGTTTACCAATGATTTCGAACAGGCGGTCTTCACTCGCGACAAGCTTGTGAAGCAGCTCAACTATAAGCCCGAGCCGGCTCCTGAGGCACTTCAGGCAGCTCCCGCACACGCGGCAGCTGGCGCCGATGCTGAAAGACTGGCCAAAATCAAGGCTGAGGCTTTGGCCAAGGCAGCCAAGATAAAGGCCGAAAGGGAAGCTGCCGCCAAGGCTAAAGCCGCCGCAGAAGCATCGGTAGCTCCGAAGGCTGAGGTTAAGGCTGAAGTTAAGGCTGAAGTTAAGGTTGAGGTTAAGGCTGAGGAAGCTCCCAAGGCTGAAGAGGCCCCCAAAGCTGAAGCTCCGAAGGAAGAGCCCAACGCTGAGAAGGCTGAAGAGAAAACTGAAAACGAAAAATCTGAATAAAAATTCCAAGAATGGATTCAATTAGCAATATCGTTCTTTATTTCGTTGTCGCCATCTCCATAGTGGTGTTTTCCATTATGGCTGTGACGGCAAGGAGAATACTTAGAGCGGCCACTTATCTGCTGTTTGTCTTGATCGGCACGGCCGTCTTCTACTTCCAGCTGGGATATCAGTTCCTGGGAGCGGTGCAGATAGCCGTCTATGCAGGCGGTATCATGGTGCTCTTCGTGTTCTGTATCATTCTTACGCAGAAACCTCACGAGAAGACCCAGGTTCTGGCATCTCATCGCCGCGTGCTGGGAATCGGTGTGGCTGTCTGCGGCGTTGTTCTGCTGGCTTGGGCCCTCTTCACGATGCCCCTCTTCAGCGGAATGTCGCTCACACAGGCGCTCTCATCCGGTGCTCCCGTGACAATGCACATGATCGGCGAGGCCTTCACCGGCACGGGCCGCATGCAATATCTGCTCCCCTTCGAGGCGATAAGCGTGCTGCTGCTGGCGTGTATAATTGGTGGTGTAACCGTAGCTCGAAAAGGTTAAAGGATATAAGACTATGGATTTAAGTATATTGTGGTATCTGATTCCCAGCGTGCTGATGTTTGCATGCGGGGTCTATGGTTTCATAACCAGAAAGAATATGATTGCGATGCTCATTTCGATAGAACTTATATTGAATTCGAGCGACCTCAATTTCGTGATATTTAACCGGTATCTCTTCCCGGGATCGATGGAGGGAATGGTGTTCACACTCTTTGCAGTGGCGATAGCTGCGGCAGAAACGGCCGTGGCCATAGCCATCATCATCAACATCTTCCGCAAGATAGGGAACACGGATATTAGTGAAGCAAAAAAAATGAAGTATTAAGATATGGGCGTAACACTTCCTATACTTATTCTCTCCATACCGCTGTTTATGTTTCTGCTGCTCGGCCTCGGCGGAGTGAAAATGAGCAGAAAAGCCGCCGGTATCTGCGGCATCACCGGTATGGGGACAACGATGGTGCTTGCCTACATTGTGGCTTGTACCTACTATTTCAGTGGCGACATTGCTTTCATCATCGACGGCATAAGGCAGCAGTATCAGGTGTTTGACGTCACCTGGCTCGCCTTCACCGAGAAACTGGTGGTCAACATCGGTTTCCTGCTTGACCCGATTTCGGCGTTGATGCTCATCGTCATCACTACGATTTCGTTTATGGTCCACCTCTACAGCTGGGGATATATGGAGCATGAACCGGGATTCCAGCGTTACTATGCGTTTCTGTCGCTCTTCAGCTTCTCGATGTTGGGCCTGGTCGTGGCCACCAACATCTTCCAGATGTATATCTTCTGGGAGCTCGTGGGCGTATCGTCATATCTGCTGATCGGATTCTTCTATAAGCTTCCGAGCGCAGTTTCGGCCTCCAAGAAGGCATTCATCGTAACCCGTTTTGCCGACCTCGGTTTCCTCATCGGTATCCTGGTGCTGTCGTTCTACACCGACACCTTCAACTTCGTCACGATGACCGACAACCCGTTTGAGGTGCTTGCTCAGACTCACGGCGCAACCTTCATGGGTGCATCGGTACTCACTTGGGCGATGGTTCTCATCTTTGTCGGCGGTATGGGTAAGTCGGCCATGATGCCTCTGCACATCTGGCTCCCCGACGCCATGGAAGGTCCGACGCCGGTATCGGCTCTTATCCACGCCGCTACGATGGTTGTGGCCGGTGTTTACCTGGTGGCCAGGATGTTCCCGGTATATTGCGTGGTAGACACGGCATTGACATTCGTGGCGATAGTAGGCGCAATCACGGCTTTCTATGCAGCGGTTGTGGCCTGTACGCAAATCGACATCAAGAGGGTGCTTGCCTTCTCCACAATATCTCAGATCGCATTCATGATGACCTCTCTCGCTTGCTCGAGAATGGGTCTGGTGCCCGAAGGCCATCATGAAGCCTACAGCGGTCTGGGCTACATGGCAGGTATGTTCCACCTCTTCACCCACGCCATGTTCAAGGCGTTGCTCTTCCTCGGAGCCGGCGCTCTTATCCATGCGGTTCACTCCAACGACTATACCAAGATGGGTGGCCTGCGCAAGTATATGCCCATCACCCATTGGACATTCCTCATCGGCTGTCTCGCCATCGCAGGTATATGGCCGTTTGCCGGCTTCTTCTCGAAAGACGAGATGCTTGCCGCCATGTTCAACCAGCATTGGTTCTACGGCGCATGGATGACGATGGTTGCAGGTCTCACGGCGTTCTATATGTTCCGCCTCTACTATAGGATTTTCTGGTGGGAAGAGAATGCCGAATATCAGCATCACAAGCCTCACGACGGCCCGTGGCAGATGTCGCTGCCGTTGCTGATCCTCGCCGCCATCTCATGTGTGGCAGGCTGGATTCCGTTCGGTGAATTCGTCACCTGGAATGGTCAGGAATATCATATCCACATCGAGGCACCCGTGGCCGCCACTTCGCTCATCGTTGCAGTTCTGGCAATAGCTCTGGCTACTCTGATGTATGCAAAGAAGAATCCGTGGCCCACGAGAGTCAAGAATATGGTGCCCGGTCTTTGGGAAGCTGCCCACAGAAGATTCTACTGGGACGAGATCTATCAGTTCATCACCCATAAGATTATCTTCGGCATGATCTCGAAGGGTATAGCATGGTTCGACCGTCACGTGATCGACGCAACGATGGACGGCTTCGCCAAGATTACCCAGCGTACCTCCGTGGCTATCAAGGGAATGCAGAGCGGAAGCACTCAGGCTTACGTAATCTGGTATTTCGTGGGTGCACTCCTGGTAGCCGCAATTACATGGATTTGTCTAATTTGAAAACCCGGATTGAATATTTAGGTTATGTTTGACAATATATTAATATGGTTTGTTGTAATCCCGGTCATCATGATGATCGGCCTGGGAATATGCAGAAATAAAAACATAGATGCCATTCGGGCGGTGATGGTTGTGGGCAGCACGGCTCTGCTTGCGCTCTCGATCGTTCTCTGCCTCGTCTTCCTGGCATTGCGCAAAGGGGGAGACACTTCAGAGATGCTCTTCATGGGGTCCTGGATGTGGTACGCACCGCTCAATATCCACCTGGCAGTGGGTGTAGACGGTATCTCGGTATTGATGCTCCTTCTTTCGGCCATCATCGTGTTTGCCGGCACTTTCGCTTCGTGGAAGATAGATCCGCTGCCGAAGAACTTCTTCCTTTGGTTCTGCCTCCTCTCGACCGGTGTATTCGGGTTCTTCATCTCGATCGACATGTTTACCATGTTTATGTTCTACGAGGTGGCTCTTATCCCGATGTACCTGCTGATCGGCGTATGGGGCACAGGCCGCAAGGAGTATTCGGCCATGAAGCTCACCCTTATGCTCATGGGTGGCTCGGCCTTCCTCATGCTCGGTCTGCTCGGCATCTACTGGCACAGCACTCCGGAGGGTATGGAGAAGACATGGAACATCCTCGAGATTGCGCAATATGCCAACATTGAACATGGATGGCAAAACTTCCTCTTCTGCCTTACCTTCGTAGGTTTCGGCGTTCTGGGAGCCATGTTCCCGTTCCACACTTGGAGCCCCGACGGTCACGCATCGGCGCCCACGGCAGTTTCTATGCTCCACGCCGGCGTACTGATGAAGCTCGGCGGTTACGGCTGCTTCAGAATCGCCATCTATCTGCTCCCGCAGGCTGCCAACGAACTGGCATGGATATTCATCATCCTCACGGGTATCAGCATCGTCTACGGTGCCTTCTCGGCATGCGTTCAGACCGACCTCAAGTATATCAACGCATATTCATCGGTGTCTCACTGCGGCATGGTGCTCTTCGCCCTGCTTATGCTCAACACCACCGCTATGACGGGCGGTATCCTTCAGATGCTCAGCCACGGCTTGATGACGGCTCTCTTCTTTGCCCTAATCGGTATGATTTACGGCCGCACCCACACCCGCGACGTTCGCCAAATGGGCGGTTTGATGAGGATAATGCCTTACCTGGCCGTATGCTACATGATAGCAGGTTTCGCTTCGTTGGGCTTGCCGGGTCTCTCGGGATTCGTGGCTGAAATGACGATTTTCTTCGGCTCGTTCCAAGACTCCGACATCTTCCACCGCATATTCGTGATTGCTGCCACTACGGCTATCGTGATAACCGCGGTTTACATCCTTCGAGTGGTTGGCAAGCTGCTGCTCGGCCCGGTACAAGACGACCATCACCTCAAGCTCACCGACGCTTCGTGGTTTGAGAGATTGGCCACAGTTTCGCTCATAGTGTGCATCGCCGGCATCGGTCTCTTCCCGAATTGGATCAACGAAACCATCCAGGAAAGCTTCGCACCGATAGTAAACGCAATTCAAGGAGCGGCAACGCCCGGAATTTAATAACACGGAATCTAACATCATTCTTTATATAAAAGATGGATTATTCGCAATTTGGGGCAATGGTGCCCGAACTGATAATATTAGGTATATTCCTTGTAATATTCCTCTTTGATACGTTTGGAGGCGACAGCTGCAAGAAGCTGCTGTCACCGCTCACGGTAGTGCTCTTCACGCTCGCCACCGTGGCCATCTGGGTCGTGCCTTCGTGCAACGAGATGGTGTTCGGCGGGATGTATGTGAATTCCACCGCCTGCAACGCCATCAAATGCATCCTTAACGTGGGTGTGCTGGTGGTGCTCCTCCAGAGCATGAAGTGGGCCGACTCCGACGAAGGGTTTATCCGCAAGGGAGAATTCTACGAACTGCTGATGGTGACTCTCTTCGGAATGTATCTGATGATATCGTCGCGCCATTTCCTGCTCTTCATCATAGGTCTGGAAAGTGCGTCGCTGCCGATGGCAGCCTTGATCGCCTACAACAAGAAACGCCATGAGAGCGCCGAGGCAGCGGTAAAATATATCCTTACCGCGGTATTCTCTTCAGGTATCCTTCTGATGGGCCTCTCGTTTGTATACGCTTTCAGCGGCGGTTCGCTATATTTCTCCGACATTGCCGCTTCAGTCAATACATACGTAGCCGGTACTGAGGGTGCCACCCAATTCAACGGCCTCCTCGTAGTAGCCCTGGCATTCGTCATCGCAGGTCTTGGTTTCAAGCTTTCGCTCGTGCCGTTCCATCTATGGACAGCCGACGTTTACCAAGGCGCTCCCACAGCGATTACCAGCTATCTTTCGGTAGTTTCCAAAGGTGCCGCTGCATTCGCGTTCTTCGTGATCTTCGTTCAATGTTTCGGCGCGGCTTATCCCGAAGCATGGGAATGGATGATGTATGGCCTGATTATCCTTACCATCACCGTGGGTAACCTCTTTGCAATCCGCCAAAAGAACATGAAACGATTCATGGCCTTCTCGTCGATCTCGCAGGCTGGTTATCTGATGCTCGGCGTAATGGCAGCCGACTCTCTCGGCCTGGCCTCGATGCTCTTCTACATCTTCGTTTACGTAGTGAGCAACCTCGGCGCCTTCGGTGTGATCTCCTCGATAGAGAACAAAACAGGGAAAGTTGGTATGGACGACTACAACGGCCTCCAAAAGACAAATCCCTGGCTGGCATTCATCATGACACTGGCTATGTTCTCGCTCGCCGGTATCCCTCCGTTTGCCGGATTCTTCAGCAAATTCCTCATCTTTACCTCTGTTACGGGAACAGGCTCGGTTGCGCTTTACATCCTCGTGCTTGTAGCGTTGATCAACACCATCGTGTCGCTCTATTACTATCTGCTCGTGGTGAAGGCCATGTGGATCAGCCCGGAAGAACCTGTTATCGAGCGTTACCAGTCAGCCTTGAGCGAACGTGCAGCTCTCTGGCTTTGCACCGCTGGCATCGTCTTCTTCGGCCTCGTGCCCTACATCTACCAATACTGCGTAAACGCAGTGGGCGATGCCGACGGATTCCTCGCTCAGTTCATGCGCCTCCCGCTGAATTAAGAGAAACCACATCAGCTAAACGAAGTGAGCCTTCGACTGGCTGAAAGTAAGATAAGAGTTACATAATAAAATCAAACGGCGACCGAACGAAAGCGGGCGCCGTTTGATTTTGTGTATTTTCTTTGTAGATCTGCTCTGTTCCTTCCGGAATATTAGTTTTACTTCTTTGTAGATCTGCTCTGTTGCTTCCGGAAATATTAGAAGTTATCCGATGATTTTCGGTTCTTGCGGTAAGGATTATCTTATGAGTTTGGGTGCCGGGAAATAGAGGCCGAGGTTAAGGCCGAAATTCCAGTTGCGTGCAGGGGAGGTTAGATAATTGCAATAAAGCGAGAGGCTTGCAAACTTAAAGTTGTAGACAGCCGCAATTTCTCCGATAAATTCAGCGCGGGGGAACCATCCGTCGTAGGCGCAGGTTGTAGCCGAGGTAGCCACAAGATTGCGCACCGGCACATACACATAGATGTCACCTCTGAACTGAAGCTTCTGGAACGGATTCCAGATCGGCATCACGCCGGCGGCAAGGTAATTGTCGGAGCGGAAACCTTCGTTGAAGTAATTCTTAGTTGCAAGGGTAGGTGCGAAAGCGGCCGAATGGATTAGCGTGGCCGTGAGACTCTGATAAGGCTTGTAGAGAGAGAGCAGACCTTCAGCCATACCTCCCACCACGAAATTCTTATGCACCGGGAAATAATGCTTCCAAGTGGCCTCCACAGAGAGGGAAAGATGGTTGCTGTAGCCGGTTGAGGTGAACTTGTTCTCGTCGGTCCTCTGGCTGAGCTTTGAGCGGTCCATCACACCCATCACGTCGGCTTTCAGATAGCGTCCGCTCATGGGATACATAAGATTGCTGAGAGTATTGGCCTCGTAGCCGAGCTCAACCACGCCGGTGAGATAATCGATGCGGTCTCTGCGCGATATGGCGTCGACGACTGTTCCGGTGAGATACTCGTCGCGGATGTGTCCGTAACCTCCACGCACGTACCATTTGGCCGGACGTCCGGCTGCCGTGCTGTATTCAACGCTTACAAACTGCTGGTTCTCGTTATAGAAACCGGGATTGGTGTTGTGGAAAAACATCAGTTCGTTTTCATAATACTTCTGACGAGAGGCCACACCGTATATCCACAGTGACGACGGATTGCGCGTGGCAAACGAGAAGCGGGCCGAGAGCATGGCGGCATAGTAAGACTGGCCGAGCCAACCGCTCACGTCGATATCCATAGACTTGCGTCCGAGAGTGTGATATCCGAACGAAAGGAACAATTGAGAATGGACAGAGGTGGTGATCCATCCGCCTACCCCCAGATTCCAAGGCTGCTTTACCGTGGCTTTGAGAGTCAGCTGCGGGTCGAACTCCTCGTTGAATTTCGCCTGGGGAAGCAAGTCGATCAGCTTGCCGTCGGTTACCGCGCGATAATATCCGCGCTTCACCTGCTCCATGTCGATGGGAGTATGTTTCCCTTCGGTGAAGAGGGTCTCGAGGAATTTATCCTGCGCCTTGTTGCCCCCCTCGGCCACTACCGTATCAAACTTGATTACGGGAGTGGAGAGCTTGAACGTGTCGCGGCGCGCGGCCACTTCTTCGGCGGGGCGGCGTGCACCGCAGCGGGCCTTGATGCTGTCTACCATGCTGAGGCCCGTCTTGTAGCCGATATTATAGATGGTCTCCGCTTCCGACCAGTCGAGCACACCGAACTGAAGTACAGGCACCTGAATCTTCACGCCCCACTCCTCTGGGAGGTCATAATCGTTGTTTTGGATTATCATATCCTCGAGCTGCGAATAGACGTTCCCGGGCTCCGGTTTTCCGTCAGGGCCACTTACAGAGACGCCGATCATGAAGTCGGGGGCAAAGTCGTCGTGCATCACATCGATAGGGAAGTTGTCGTAGATGCCGCCGTCGTAGACCAGCACGCCGTCCATCTCTATCGGCTTGAAAACCAGAGGGAAACTCATCGAAGCCCTTACAGCGTCGCTGAGCGAGCCCCCTTTGCAGACGATTTTATGCTTGTGGTAGATGTCGGAGCAGACTGTGCGCAGAGGCACGAAAAGATTGTCGAAATCCTCGCGGCATTGCGCGGAGTAGGGTGTGTAGAGGCGAAGGAATTCGAGATTCATCGGTATGGGCGAGATGAGGTGGGTAGGAATCACCTGCGACGCCCAGTTTTCCTGATCCGGGGTCTTCTTCCCGATGTTCAATCCCACGTCGAGCCATTCGGGGAGTGGATACGGGCGCATCTCGTAGTATACGTCGGCCTGGTCGATGGTGCCGGAGCTCCAGTACTTGAAACTGTCGGAAGTGAAGAGAGCGAGAATCTCGTCGGGGCTCCATCCGCACGCGTAGAGCGAGCCGACTATGGCACCGGCAGAGGTTCCAGCCACGCAGTCGATGGGGATATCGTTCTCCTCCAGGGCCTTGATTACGCCTATATGGGCTATCCCTTTGGCACCGCCGCCGCTCAATACGAGCCCTACGCGGTAAGGCTGTGAAGGTTCGGCTGCCATAGCCCTGGCGCCAAATAAAGATATTGAGAGAATACATAAAGTCAGTATTCTCTCAATATTTAAACAATTATGAAAAATCTTCATTAAACTGATGTTAGCATTAATTCAATGGGGCTTTTCAAAAAGGGTGTCAGAATCAATTCTCCGCAGGATTGTCGAGCATCTTGATTTTCTCTTCGATCTCGGCGATCTCGTCCTTGATTTTTGCAATCTTTCTTTCGAGTTCCTGCATCATGGCGTTGCCGGCGGAAGACTTAACGTTGAAGAAGCCCATGTTGTTTTCATAGGTTGCGAGGTCGGCTTTCTTACGCTCGATTGCATTGAGGAGTTTCTCGCGTTCGGAGAGCTCCCGGCCTTTGTCGCCACGCAGGCTGCGGATACGCTCCTGATAGTCGTTCATCCTCTGGCGGGTGCGGGCTGAATCGAGCGAGTTGTAGACGTCGTCGCAAGCCTTGCGGTACTCGGTGTAGAGCGAAGATTTCAGCTTGTAGGGCACGTGGCCGATCTGCTGCCATTCCATCTGAAGCTCGCGGATTGCGGGGAGGATCTCGCCGCGGTCGCCGTCAAGCGGGATGGCCTTGATTTTCTCGATCACCTGTTTCTTGGCCTCGAGGTTGGCGTTCTCCTCTTCGCGACGGTCGTTGCGGCGGCTGCGGAGGTCTTCGTAGAAGGCGTTGCAGGCTGCCGTGAAGCGGTTCCAGATGGGATCGCTGAGGCGACGCTCCACCGGGCCGACGGTCTTCCATTCCGCCTGAAGTGCCTTGATCTTTTCAGCCGAACCGGCAGTATCAACCTCCTTGAGAAGTTCTTCAGCGCGCACGCAGAGGGCCTCCTTGCGGGCATAGTTCTCACGATGCTCGTTTTTGATGCGTTTGTAGTATTCCGACTTCTTCTCGAAGAATTTGTCGCAAGCCTCGCGGAAGCGGGCAAAGAGTTGGTTGTTCACCTTGCGGGGTGCGGGGCCGAGCTCTTTCCAGCGGGCCTGGAGGGCCTTGATCTCTTCGGTAAGTTTCTCCCATCCCGAGAAGCCGCGTATGTTCTCGATGTCGATAGCCTCGGCTTCTTCGCAAATCTTGATCTTCTCAGCCTCAAACTCCTGCTCTTTGGCGCGGCGGTTGTCGAAGAACTCCTGGTGGCGCTTGTTGACCACTGTTGATGCTTCCTTGAACTCGTTCCAAAGATCTTCGCGCAGCTCCTTGGCCACGGGGCCGGTCTCGCGCCATTCGTTGTGGAGAATCTGAAGCTTCCTGCCGGCTTCGATCACGTCTTCGAGCTCGGCAAGCTCGCGGGCCTGCTCGATGAGCTTCTTCTTGATCTCGAGGTTTTTCTTGAAGTCGAGGTCGCGCAGCTCGCGGTTGAGCTTCAGAAGATCGTAGAAGTATTCTTCCTGCTGTTTATATTGCTTCCACACTTCGTTTTCGGCCTGAGGCGGAATATCCTTGATTGCCTTGAACTCTGTCTGGAGCTCTACGAATTTGGGATAGTTGCGGTTGATGTTGTCCACGTCTTCCATAAGAGCTTTCAGAGCGTCAATCACCTGAAGCTTCTTTGCAAGGTTTTCCTGGCGGCGGTTCTCCTCGGCCTCGAGGAAGGCTGCGCGCTTCTCCTTGAAGTCGTCGTAGAGCTCGCGGAATTCAGTCTCGAGGGCGCAGGGGAGGGCGCTGAACGCAGCCGCTTCGTTGCCGGCATCGAGAAATTTGTTGAGCTCTTCTTCCGTCTCTTTCTGACGGATGGCAAACATTGCCTGCTTGATGAGCGAAACCTCTTTGTGGGCGTTGAGGCGCGATTCGGCAAGGATGGAACGCATCGCTTTCACGAGCCCTTCCTTATCCATTTCGTGATAATTCACGGCCGCAGCCTCTTCCTGTGCTTCCGTTTCAGCAGCTTTCACTTCTTCTTCGGTTTCATTCTGCGGAGCTGCTTCTGCCTCAGGAGCTGCATCAGCCTCCGGAGCTTTCTCTGCCTCGGGAGTCTCCTCCACTGCCGGAGCTTCTGCCGGAGCTGCGGGAACTTCTGCCTGCGGAGCCTCAGCTTCTGCCGGTTCCGATTTCTCTTCCTTTACGGGAGCTTCTTCCATTACGGGAGCTTCTTCTGCCTTTGAGGGTTCTTCTTTCACTACTTCTTCGTTAACCGTTTTCTCTTCGAGATTTTCTGCCGATACGGTTGGGTTGTCTGTTTCGCTCATAACTAATTGTGTTTAAAAGGGTCAAAAACTTACCTGGGTGTCACTTTTTCAAGAGTTTCACTGATAGGATCTTAATATCTTCAAGGGGACGGTCGTTGCCGTCGGTCTCTGCATTCTGGATTTTCTCCACCACATCCATACCGCTTATCACTTCGCCGAAAACGGTGTATTGGCCGTCAAGGTTGGGAGTGCCGCCGATGGTGGTGTAGTCGGAAGCTATCCGCTCGTCGAGGGGAGCGGCAGGTATTTCAGCCTCCACACGTGCGATGAGCTCGTCGCGCAACTTGTCGAGGCCGGCCTGGTCGCCTTCTGTCTGCATCTTGTGGATTTCATCCATGCGTTCGGAAGCGAGCTTGTTGAAAAGGTTTTGACGGCTGGCCATCACGCTTTGCTGGGCGATGCCGTCGAGCTGCGACTGGGCGTATTTGCGACCCGTCACGATATAGAACTGGGAGCCGGAGGAGCGGCGTTCGGGGTTTACCATATCGCCCGTTCTCGCCGCTGCCAGAGCGCCGTATTTGTGGTAATGCTTGGGATAATCTATCTCGGCCTCGATGGTATAGCCGGGATTCCCCGCGCCAAGCTGAGCGCCCTTAGCGGCACCTTTGGAGTCGGGATCGCCGGCCTGCACCATAAACTGGTTGATCACGCGATGGAAAAGCACTCCTTCATAAAAGCCGTCGGAGACGAGCTTCAGGAAGTTGTCGCGATGGAGGGGAGTGTCGTCGTAGAGTTTCACCACGATATCGCCCATGGTGGTCTTGATCTCCACTTCGGGTCCGGGTATATCTTTAGTTTCTTTGTTCACGGCTGGTTGGGGTGTTTCTGAATTATTGGCGGTTTCGCTCTTGCCGCAGGAATAGATCTCGGCGGTGAAGAGCACGGCCAGTATGGCAAAAGTTAAAAATTTCTTCATTCTCAATGGTTTGGCTGGTGCTGATAAATGCGCTTGAATATTCTGCGGAAGTTGTCGTCTTCCTTTTTGAGGGTTTCGGCCCTTTCCATATAGCCTGTACCCCAGATCGATTCAAGCAGGGTGCCGATGTAGCGGCGTTCCCGGTCTCGCTCGATGGCCCCCTCGATCAGGCGGTAGATCCATGGTCTGAAGGTTTCGGCGTCGATCGAGTTGAGAAAACGCGCCGAGCTGGCAAGGAATTGGCCGTTGGTGTCTGTGCGCAGAAGATTCTCGGTAAGATAGTCCATTTCAACCACGCAATCCGGCACATGGTTTACGATATAATCGTAAGTGGCCATGCCGTCGGTATCGTGAGAGAGGTCTTTCAATTCTATCATATATATCCGTATTGATAAATGATACAAAAGCGAAATTAGTAAAAAAATTCAAATTGCGAAATATAATGGGGAAATAACGGTCAAAATTATACTTATTCACAGATAATATAGGTTTTATTTATTAAATTTGCGCCGAAATATGGGAAAGGAACATACAATCATAGTGATCGGGCGCAGCTTCGGCGCCGGAGGGAAATCGATAGGGAAAGTACTTTCGGAGAAACTGGGGATACCCATCTACGACAACACTCTGCTCAACGAGTCGGCTAAAGAGTTCGGGTTCAGCCGCGACATCTTCTGCCGTGTTGACGAGAAACGTCCCTCGAGGTTCAAGCGTTTCGTTACGCAAAGCTACGGTGTGCAGGAATCGTATATCTACGACGCCATAAGCAACGAGACCCTTTATCAGGCGCAGAGCAGGGTGATACGTGCCATCGCCGAGCGCGGGCCGTGCATCATCGTGGGCCGCACGTCGGATTACGTGTTGCGTGATTTCCCTGGCCTCGTAAGCGTTTTCGTGCATGCGCCGCTGGCGTATCGGGCCCAGAAGATTGTGGAGAGGGGAGACGCCACCACTCCCGAGGAGGCCATAGAGCTGGCGAAGAGGAAGGATAAGAGCCGCGAGAAGTATTACAACTACTTTACCGGAAGATATTGGGGCGTGGCCTCGAATTACGACCTCTGCCTCGACTCGTCGCTGCTTCCCGTTGGCGACAGCGCCGAAGTGATAGCCGGGTTTGTAAGGCGCCTTGAGGCTGCAAACCGGAGCTTCGGAGAGAAAATTGAAAAAAATTTTTAAAAATTTAAACTATTTAACCCTTTTCAGTTTTATAATAATGAAAGGTTAATGAATGTTTAATTAAAAAATTTGATATTATGAAAAAATCGGCTTCATTGATCACCTATCTGTCCGCATTGGTAATAGGTATCATACTATTGGCTCTCCACGAGCAGGTAAACTTGCTCAAAGGAATCGTGATCGCTATCGGCGTGCTCATCACAGTGCCGAGTGCAATAATGTTTCTCAGCCCGTTCTTCAGCAGGAAGAATTCAGAAGGCCTCGGCTATGCTTCCTGGCTCACGGTGCTTGTAGCCGCCGCAGGACTGGTGCTTGGCATCTGGATGCTGGTGATGCCTTCGTTCTTCGAAACGGCGATGATCTACACACTGGGCGTGATATTGATCCTCGTGGGCGCCGCTCAGGTGGTGTTCATCTTCAATGCCTCCCGTCCCTACGGAGCCAACCCGCTCTGGTATTGCGTTCCGGTATTGGTGATCGCAGGCGGTTTCATCGTTCTCTTCATAGGTCCTAAAGGCGTCAACTCTTGGGCTACGATAACCACCGGTATCCTGCTCATCGTTTATTCCGCCAACGGCCTCAGCGCCCTGGGCAGAGAATGCAAGGTAGACCGCGAGAGGAAGCAGCTCGGCGAGAGCGACTCTGACACAGGCGAGTTGTCAGACTGAAAAGAAATCTAAAAAGCTTAATGCAGAAGTGTGGACGGTCGCCGGCCGCCGGGAGCGGCCGGAGGAAAGTCCGGGCAACACAGAGCATCATACTTTCTAACGGAAAGCGGGTGGCGACATTCGGAAGATGTGACAGAAAATAACCGCCTCCTCGGAGGTAAGGGTGAAAAGGCGGGGTAAGAGCCCACCGGCTTCCGGGGCGACCCGGAAGGCCGCACATCCTATGAGTTGCAAGGCCAAATATACCGACACAAGGGAGTGGCTCGCTCCCGTCGGGGGGTAGGCTGCTAAAGGATGCAGGCAACTGCAGTTCCGAAGATAAATGACCGTAAGGAGGAAGGTGCCGACGTTCCGACGACGACACCTTCGCCTACAAAACCCGGCTTACAGCATTTCTGCATTTTTTTATATGGAAAAGACGAAGAAGGATAAAAAGGGAATCTTCTCCAACATCGGAGGCAAACTTTCATCGGCGTGGAAGTTTGCCTCGTCGGGTGTCTGGTCCTCGCCTAAAAACACCTTCGGCGTGAGGATGGTGAAGACGCTCAACCTCACGGTGACTTCCTTCTTCGACCGCGATCTGCAGACACGCGCCGCATCGCTGACGTTCAATACGTTGCTGGCGCTCGTGCCTGCTCTTGCGCTTATATTCGCCATCGGGCGCGGCTTCGGGCTGCAAGATCTGCTGCGCGACCAGCTTTTCACCTATTTCCCGGCCCAGAAGGAGGCAATCGAAACCTCCGTGACGTTTGTGGACTCCTACCTCGACCAGAGCAGCCAGGGAATATTCGTCGGAGTGGGTATCGTTGTGCTCCTTTACACCCTCATATCGCTGCTCGACTGCATCGAGGAGTCGTTCAACCAGATATGGGGTATAAAGAAAGACCGGTCGATCTATCAGAAATTCACCGATTATATCGCCATCTGTCTGCTCATCCCGATTCTGATGATATGCTCGGCGGGCGTGTCGATCTTTCTCTCGACGGTGTTTCAGACAAACGTCCATATCCCTTTCCTCACCCCGATAATCAACGTACTGCTGGAGCTCTTCCCGCTGATTCTTGTCTGGCTGGCGTTCTCGCTGTCGTTCCTTCTCATCCCCAACACGAAGGTTACGTTTAAATACGCTGCTATTTCGGGAGCCGTCTCGGCAGTGGCGTTCCAGATTCTCGAGCTCCTCTTTCTCAACGGGCAGATCTACGTGACGAAATACAACGCCATCTACGGATCGTTTGCCTTCCTCCCGCTCTTGCTTGTATGGCTGCAGTTCTCGTGGCTGATACTGCTGGCCGGGGGCACCCTGACGTATTCGTTGCAAAACGTCTTCGCCTACAATTATATGGCCAACCCATCGCAGGTGAGCACACAGTATATGCGCAAGGTGTCCGTGATTGTTTCGGCTATAGTGGTGGGAAGATTTGTGAGAGATGAAAAGCCGCTGACCTGCAACCAGTTGGCGCGTCTGTACAATCTGCCGATGCGACTCGTGAGCAGCATCGCCGACGAGCTACATTCTCTCGGCATCTTCAATTATGTGAAACTCGACGACGATAACGAGGGTATCGCGCCGGCCTACGACGTCTCCCATCTTTCAGCAGGCACATTGCTCAAGAAACTCGATACTTACGGCGATTCAGGGTTCATACCCTCTTTCGTCACCAACTACTCCGAAATCTCCGATCTCATCGACGACTGGGAGAAGTCGGAATGGACGGCAGCCGACGCCGTTTTGCTCAAAGATCTCGTGATTCCTCTCCCTGCTCCCGCAGAAGAAAACGAGAAGAAGTAGAGGCTGAAAAAGAAGGCGAGAAGAGACTGAGAAAGGGAGGGATGAAAGGAAAGTAAGAGAGAAGAAAAATTGATTGGCTGAGGGGTTGCAGAAGTGAAAGATTTTATGTAAATTTGCCAATATACAAATATCGCTCCTCGAGAGCGACCAGAAGGAAGAAAGAGCTTGCAAATCAGACTATATAGATTAAGAGAAAAGATATGAGCTATCTCAATTTCGACAAAAACCTAATGATAAACTTAGAGCAGTCTCTTCCGAAGGAGATGCTCCGCACCAACAAGTCGGGCGCTTACCATTGCACAACCATCGTGGGCTGCAACACGCGCAAGCAGCACGGTCTGCTGGTGATCCCGATTCCGGATATGGACGACAAGGCCCACATCCTGCTGTCGAGCCTCGACGAAACCGTTATCCAGCACGGAGTGCCCTTCAATCTCGGGCTCCACGAATATGAAGGGAACGTGTTCAGCCCCAACGGGCATAAATATATCAGGGAATTCTCTTGCGAGACAGTCCCGTCGATGACATTCCGCGTGGGCGGCGTGATCCTGAAGAAAGAGAAGGTGTTCATCTCCCACGAAAACCGTATCCTAATCCGTTACACGCTCCTTGACGCCCATTCGGAGACGACGCTGCGGTTCACTCCGTTTCTGGCGTTCCGCAACGCCAACGACCTCTGCGTGGAGAACGACGCCATCAACAAGGAGACACGCCCTGTGGCCAACGGCATCGCCACCTGCCTCTACCACGGCTATCCCGAGCTCTTCATGCAGCTAAGCAGCGAGCCGAAATGGGTGGGCGAAGGTAACTGGTACAAAAACATCGTTTACAACAAAGACCGCGACCGCGGAATCCCTTACAAAGAAGACCTTTGGGTGCCCGGCTATTTCGAAGTGCCTATCCACAAGGGCGAATCGATAATCTTCTCGGCTTCTACAAAAGAGGAGGACCCGAAGGAGTTTCAGAAGGTGTATGAAGACGAGCTCCTCTCGCGCACGTCGCGTACCAGTTTCTACAACTCGCTGAAAAACTCGGCCAAGCAATTCTACCTCAAGAAGCCCGACGGCCTCTACCTGATGGCCGGCTACCCGTGGTATAACGTGCGTGCCCGCGATGAGCTCATGGCTCTGCCGGGTTGCACCCTCGCCATAGACCATAAGGAAGACTTCGAGGCTATGGTGGCCACCTTCGAGCAGGCTTTGAAGCGCTATATCGAGACCGGCGAGAAGGATAAGACGATAGGCGAGATCGACCTGCCCGACATTCCTCTCTGGCTGATTTGGACAATCCAGCAGTATCGCCGCAACTATGGGAATGCCGAGTGCAAGAAGCGTTACGGCACGCTCATAAAATACCTGATCGAGGCGATTCGCGACGGAAAGATAACCAATCTGACCCTGCATGGCAACGGGCTGATTTATTCGTTCGGGAAGAACACTCCGGTTACGTGGCTCTCCGCTTCGATAGACGGTCGCCCCGTGATACCGCGTACCGGTTACATCGTGGAATTCAACGCATTGTGGTATAACGCCCTCTGCTTCTATCTCTCGCTTTATGAGAACGACAAGCGCAAATACGTAGCCGAGCTCAGGGAATTGGCCGAGAAGGTGAAAGAGAGTTTCACGGCCACCTTCCTCAACCCGCACGGGTATCTTTATGACTATGTCGACGGGAATTACACCGACCTTGAGGTGCGCCCCAACATGGTGATAGCCATCGGGCTCGAATATTCTCCGCTAGACCGCAGGGAGCGAAAGAGAGTACTTGATCTCGCCACCCGCGAGCTTCTCACTCCCAAAGGGTTGCGCTCGCTCAGCCCCAAGAGTTACGCCTACAGGCCGGTTTACGTCGGCAATCCCTACGAGAGGGAGCTCGCCGTGCATCAGGGGCCTGCAAGACCTTGGCTCTTCGGTTTTTACGCCGACGCTTATCTGAAGATCTTCGGAATGTCCGGCACGGGGTTCATCGAAAGGATGCTTATCGGGTATGAGGAAGAGATGACGGAAGGGTGTATCGGCTCACTCTCCGAGCTGTATGACGCAAATCCGCCCTACACGGGCCGCGGAGCCGTCTCCACCGCCAAGAATGTGGGCGAGATCCTGCGCACCATTCGCATAGTAAAAGAGTATAACAAACTTCAAAATTCATAGAGATGAAAGCATTGATGTTTGGATGGGAATTTCCTCCGCATATCCTCGGAGGACTCGGCACAGCCTCCTACGGCCTCACCAAAGGGATGCACGCCAACGGAGACATGGACATCACATTCGTGATTCCGAAGCCCTGGGGAGATGAGGAGAAAGGATTCGCGCAGATCATAGGAGCATGCAACACTCCCGTGGCCTGGCGCGACGTCAGCTGGGATTATGTGGAGTCACGCATAGGAAAATACATGGATCCGCGCATTTATTTCGAGCTGCGCGACCATATCTATGCCGACTTCAACTATATGCGACTCAACGACCTCGGATGCATCGAATTCTCAGGCCGTTATCCCGACAATCTGATAGAAGAGATCAACAACTATTCCATCGTAGCCGGTGTGATTGCAAGGACGGTGCCGTGCGATGTGATCCATTCGCACGACTGGCTCACGTATCCCGCCGGAATCCACGCCAAGAACATCACCGGGAAGCCGCTGGTGATCCACGTGCACGCAACCGACTTCGACCGCTCGCGCGGCAACGTGAATCCCACCGTCTTTGCCATCGAGAAAGACGGCATGGAGAACGCCGACCATATCATCACCGTTTCGAATCTTACGCGCAAGACGGTGATCGAGAAATACGGCATCAATCCCGCCAAGGTGACAACGGTGCACAACGCCGTGATTCCGCTTGACAAGGAGTTGCTTGAGATTCCACGCTCGCAGAGGAAGGAGAAGGTGATCACTTTCCTCGGCCGCATCACAATGCAGAAAGGGCCGGAATATTTCGTGGAGGCCGCCGTGAAGGTGCTTCAGAAGACCAAAAACGTGCGCTTCGTGATGGCCGGAAACGGCGACATGATGGACAAGATGATTCGCCTTGTGGCCAAACGCAACATTGCCGACAGGTTCCACTTCACGGGGTTCCTCAAAGGGAAGCAGGTTTACGAGATGCTGGCCGAAAGCGACGTGTACGTAATGCCGAGTGTCTCCGAGCCCTTCGGTATCTCTCCGCTCGAGGCCATGGAGATGGGCGTACCCAGCATCATTTCCAAGCAGAGCGGTTGCGCCGAAATCCTCAGCAACGTGATAAAGGTGGACTACTGGGATATCGACGCGATGGCCGACGCCATGCATTCCATAGTGACCAACAAGGCTCTCTTTGAGACCCTTCGCGACGAGGGTATAAAGGAGATCCACGAAATCACCTGGGAGAAGGCCGGCAAAAAGGTGATCGATATCTACAAAAACGTGATATGACCTCGGCCCACAACCTGACAATGCAACTGTTAAACCGGAAAATAAAATTATAAGATATGAAGTCTCTGAGTTTCTGCTTTAAAATTCATCAGCCGTTCAGGCTCAAAAGATATCGCTTCTTCGACATCGGCAACGACCATTACTACTACGATGACTTTGCCGACGATGAAATCATCTCGCGCGTAGCCGCCAGCAGCTACATCCCGATGGCAAAGGTGCTCCTCGAGATGATCGAGAAGAGCAACAAGAAGTTTAAGTTTGCCGTAATGATCTCGGGCACAGCCATCGAGCAGTTCCAGCTCTATGTGCCTGAGGTGATCGACCTCTTCAAGCAGCTCGCCGACACCGGCTGTATGGAGATTCTTAGCGGCACGTATTCCCACTCTCTGGCATCGCTCGAGAATGTGGAGGAATTTGTGCGCGACGTCAAACTGCATGACGAGACCATCTACCGCGTGTTCGGTCTGAAACCGAAAACGTTTGCCAATACCGAGCTTATTTACGACGACGATATAGCTCTCATAATCAAGAGTATGGGGTTTGAGTCGGCCATCACAGAGGGAGCCAAGCACATCCTTGGTTGGAAATCGCCCAATTATCTCTACTCGGCTTCATCGGTGCCCTCGCTCAAGCTGCTATTCACCAACAGCAAGCTGAGCCGCGACATCACCCGCAACTTCAACAACCCCCACTGGCACGAATATCCTCTCACCGCCGACAAGTATATGAGTTGGATTGCCGCCCTTCCGAAAGAGGAGCAGGTAGTGAATCTCTGCATGTCGCTCGATACTTTCGGCACCTTCCTGCCGGAGAGCTGCGGCATCTTCGAGTTTATGAAGGCGCTGCCGCATTTCGCCAAGGAGATGAACGTGGAGTTTGCCACGCCTTCCGAGATCTCCAAGAAACTCAAACCGGTAGGGGAGATGGTGGTGATGCACCCGATCTCAGGCGTAGACGAAGCCCGCGACGTGTCGGCCTGGATGGGTAACGAGCTGCAGAAAGAAGCCCTCCGCAAGCTCTACGATCTCTCGGAGCGTGTGAACCTCTGCCACGACCGTCGTCTGAAGCAAGACTGGGAATATCTGCAGAGCAGCGACCACTTCTATTATATGAGCACCAAGAATCTTGACGACGGTGCTTCCCATGCCGCCTTCAGCCCCTATGATTCTCCGTATTCGGCTTTCACCAACTACATGAACGTGCTCGCGGATTTCACGGTGAGAGTCGACGGCCAGTTCCCCCAGGAGATCGGCAACGAAGAGCTCAACTCGCTGCTGCTCACTATCAAAAACCAGGCCTCGGAAATCGAGGAGCTCAACAAGAAGATGGCTTCCCTGCGAACAAACATCCTCAACGCCGACGACACCGTCTACTCCAAAGTAGAGGCTGAACCGAAAGAAACAGCCCCGGCAGCCAAAACAGTAGCCCCGGCTCCAAAGAAAAGCGCCTCCAAGAAGGCAGCTTCTGCAACCAAGAAAGCCGCCCCTTCAGCTAGAAAGCCTGCTCCTGCCAAAAAGGCGCCCAAAAAGTAATTGAAGCAAGCATCCCTCCAAAGAAGGCTGTCGCGCCAAGCGGCAGCCTTCTCGAATAAATATAGCTATCGCCCAAGAGGCAAAGAGCAAAACATGAATCAGGACTTAAAAAAATCTATCCGATTTTTCAACGACCGCGAAGTGCGCGCTGCCCCTTAATAATTCTGCGTTAGAGAAGGATTGTGGCGTGTTGCACTGGCCGGGAACGGCAGAATCCAGAGAGGAGATTCGGGATCAAGAGTGTACGTGCCGTAGTCTTTGAGATTGCGCTTAATCGTAGTCTTGTATTTTTCTTCAGAATTCCAACGTTTGGTGTCGAAGAAATTCTCGTATGTACCTATACATTCAATCCATTTTGAGGTGCGCAAGAGAGTCATAGCCGTCTCCTCATTAAGAGGGAACATATCAAAGGTGCGGGTATATGGAGTATAATTTTCAACCCTGTAGCTTCTTACCTTGTCGATAAGAGCCAGCCCGTCCCTTATGCTTCCTGTGCGGATGAGACACTCAGCCAGATCGTAATACACATGGTCGGAGGTAATTCCGTAAGGATTATTACAAGTGTTCCAACCCATATACATTCTTACTCCTTCGAGGCCACTGTACATTTTTCCGTAGCCATAGTCCCAGCCAGAAGAACCGCAATATTTCAACACATAATCGTTTTTCTCAAATTTAGAATCGGTCTCTAAAGAGATGCATACCGTTGTAGGAGACACTCGGATGCCATACCCAATCCAGACATAATAATTAGTGGCATTGCGGCTTATCTTCCATTCCTGATCATCCTTTATATAGCGGCGGTCTTCAATTACTCCGTTTATGTCAAGGGCCTCCTGAAGATATGGAAGGGCCTCCTGATATCTTTTCATTTGCAAGAGCACCTTTCCCCTAACAGCGTTGCCGAAAGCCCGGTCAGGGTTAACTACATCGTCATTTTCAATAGGGAGCGCCGCTATTACATCATCTGCGCAGTCAGCGAGAATTTTCTGATAACTCTCTTCAAGTGTCAATTTTTTCTTCTGCCGATTGTTGTCGACATCTTCCACATAGGCGATACCGCCAAGTTCAGAAGCTGTGTTTTCGTCATATTGTGCCGCATGGATATTGATACAAAGCCAATGCAGATAAGCTCGCATTATCCGTGCTTTTGCTTTTATCTCAACCTTACGATATTCTTCACCTTGCACTTTGTCGATTTTGTCAAGTATCGTATTCATGTAATAAACGTACTTATAGATGGCCGAATACCTTGAACTGTTTTGGCTAAGCATAGCTCTATCTACAGATTCGTCATAGGTCAAGTATGCGTAGTTGAGTGTATTGGGCGAAGCTATCACTTCAGGGATTGTAACAAACATTCCTAATGATTCATTACAGATCATTGAAATGTCGGTAGCTGGAGCCTCTTCGAGAGAATATTCCTGGTTAAGGAGCAATTCAAGATCGTCAAGATTGTCAAGAACAGTCTCTCCCTTCGGCACAATGTCAAGTTTGCTGTCGCAGGAACAGATAACGACACCGACTAAAAGCAGACAGATTGCTGACAAATATTTATAAATATTTTGCATGAATAATTTTCTTTAAGAATTAGAAACTGAAATAGAGACTGAAAGTATAACTACGGGGAGTCTTTAGAGAGCGTGTTCCGTAAATTGGATTGTTGGCTTCAGGATCAATTCCCAGATCATTGCGTGCCCAGGTGCAGACATTATTTACCTGGAATCTAAGTCGCAGATCGTCAAGACGCAGTTTCTTGCAAATGGTTTCAGAAAACTGATATGAGAGTACTATGTTCCTTATTTTCATAAAGTCGGCACTTACCACATTGGTATTCATATATTGGCCATAGCCTACTACGTTTGAACCTCCGGCATATCCGTTGGCCGGATAAAGGGTAGGATCCCCTGATTTCCAATAATTGAGATAGGCAGAAGGAACCGCGTCGATTTCAGACAGTCCGTTGTAGCCGTAAATCGCGCCTTCCGACGTATACCAGTCAGTGTTGGCCCTCATGACGTGGCCGGTATACCATGCCAGCATTATTGAAAGGTCAAATCTCTGCCAACTTAAGCGGGGTGTGAAACTGCCCATCACCTTGGGATCCAGCGACCCGCAATACACGATATCTTCCGGAGTGAAGAAATCAGTGTCGATGTTGGCTGTCTGCACATTACCCTCGTGGTCTCTCCAGGAATAGTATTGCATATTCCCCTCCGAGACCATTCCCGCGAAATCGTAACTGAATATTGAGTTTGCGGGATAACCCTTATGCAAAGTGTTGCTTGACAAGGCTTCCAGACCAGTAGCCGGAAGATGGTCAACTTTTGTCACCTTATTATGATTATATGCAATGTTGAAGCTAAGGTCAAGTCCGAATTCCGAAGGAGATGATGTAGTGATGATTGGTGAATTCAACTGCAGCTCAAAACCGGTGTTTACCATCTTGCCGTTATTGATTGTCAATTGCGACCATCCCGAAGTTGGGTCCATGTCGGTTGTAGAAAGGAGATCAGAACTGTTCTTTCTGTAAAAATCTATAGAACCGGATAATTTAGAACCCCAGAAAGAGAAATCTACACCAACATTCCATGTCCCAGTCTTCTCCCATCTCAGCTGATCGTTGGGAGGCGTATTGAGGAAGGCATATTTATAGCCATAAATATCATTGAGGCCGATGGAAGCAGTAAGCAATGACGAGATGTTTTGGGCAATGTTTCCGGTCAGACCATACGAAGCTCTCAGCTTCAGAACACTCACCCAGTCCAGCTCTCTCATGAAGTTTTCATTCTGGATATTCCAGCTAAGACCGACACTCCATAACGGGCGCCCTCTAAATTTAGGATCGGCGCCGAAAAGGTCTGTTTTATCAAGACGGCAGCTAAGCGACGCAGCATAACGCGTGTCGTAGATATAGTTCGCCACTCCATAGACAGAATAAAAGCGGTGAAGAATGTGAGTGGTCGCGAAGTTGTCGCTGTCTGGAGCGCCAAACATCGCATTATCAGCACCAAGCACACCCGCTGAGCCCTGCATATCCTTAATCAGCCCCCAGTTCATCATATAGTTGCTGTTGGTCTGGGTTTGGTCGTCGTATCCCATAAGCACATTCCCGTAAGTTTTCTCTTTCTGTTCGCGATATTCAAAACCTATCGCCGCCGAGATGTCATGCTTTTCCGCGATTATATTGTTGTAATCGCTCTGGATGCGGAAAGTATAGAAAGAACCCTCGGACGTTGCCGTGTTGAGCATTCCGCCCTCCGGAATATAATGCGTGACAGCTCCCGTAGTCTTGTTTTGAGACGTATACAGGTTGTATAAAGACCGCATCGAATATGAGTTTTTATCCCACATTTGGTCGGATTTGTAATAGATATCCTCATATTGAAACATAGCATTGGCAGTCCAGCCATCGAGAATATTGACTTGAGCATTGACCCAGGGACGGATGTTGGTACGCCGGGTGATCATGGTATTTAAACCGAGTTCCTGCACCTGGTTGTAACTTCCACTCTTCAGCCCGTAGACGGGATTTGAAAAAGCGGCGTTTTCCAGTCCGAAAGCAGCCTGCATCTGATTGAGAGAACCATCCGGGTTATACATGCTGAGATATGGATTAAAAGCGGTAATCTGCCCCCATTCGCTATCGAAAAGGTAGGATTGCACCCTCTCGCTCACGAGATTGAGACCCATGGAAAGATCGAGTATCTTGCCCACCTTTAGCGAGCCTCGATAGTTGAGCATAAAGTTGTTGGCTGAGGAGCCTACCGTACCCATATTATTGTTTTCATAGTTTAGCACCAGGCTGTTCGACATTGCCTTACCGTTGTATCGGATTGCAAGATTGTATTGCTGCTGCACACCCGTTCGTTCCATTACCCTTTGCCATTCCCTTCGATAGTTGTTGGATGCAAGGGTGTTTAGACTCTGAGAAAGAGTGGCATCATCAATCTCTCCCAGGGAGTGACGGAGCATAAGCAAAGTTGCCGGCGAAATGGAGTAGTCGCGGCCCGAACGGTGATAATTCAGAAGAGAATTGAAGGCCGTGCGGTCGGCCAGACCATTGATATAATTGAAATTATATTGTTCCAGTTCGATGAGTTCGGCAGCTGATGCCCAGCCCATATAATTGTAATCGTTTTTCTCACTTATTGTAACATCTGCGTTAATCTCAACCTGAAGTTTGTCTTCAAGCGCCCGCTTTGTGGTGATTACTATAACGCCGTTGGACGCTCTTGCACCATATATCGCTGCGGCGGCAGCATCCTTAAGAACAGTGATGTTTGATATTTCGTAGGGGTTTACACTCTCTAATCCACCCTCTATCGGCAGACCGTCTACCACTATAAGGGGCTGTGTGTTTGCCTGAAACGAGCCTGTGCCTCGAATGGATATCTCCTTGCCGTTGCCGTTGTCATAGGTCACAAGACCAGGCACCTGGCCTTCCAGATTGGAAGAGATATCCCCGGTATAACGTCTACTCAGTTCTGAGGCCGAGATGTTCTGATATGCACCCGTGGCATTTTCCCTTTTGAGAGTCTGGTAACCGGTCACAACCACCTCGCTCATCATTTGAGGTTCAGTCTCCAGACTTACCATCACCATCTTCTCGTTCGGACTGACCTTGATTGTTTTGGTCTTCATGCCTACATAGGAGAAACGCAGGGTGTTTTTCCCTTTCTCCATCGGTACGGAGAAATG
The DNA here is from genome assembly GCA_022509145.1 of Muribaculaceae bacterium. Lineage (GTDB taxonomy): Bacteria > Bacteroidota > Bacteroidia > Bacteroidales > Muribaculaceae > Lepagella. The sequence continues at coordinate 27,907 of JAFLTX010000009.1, forward strand.
ACCGTCAAGGTCAGTGGAGGCTCCAGAAGTAGTGCCTTCTACAAAGACAGAAACCCCGACAAGCGGTTCTCCTTCTTCGTCTGTAACTACCCCGGTAACTATTTTCTTGAAATAAGGCGCGTCTGACGATGCTTTCGAAAGCACAATTGTTTTGTCGATAATTTCATATTTCACTTCCAGTTCGTCACAGAAACGGTTGAGAACTTGTTCCAGTGAGGCGTTCTTAAGTGTGAGTGTTACCGTTGCCCCCTGTGTGATCAAATTCTTTTGATATACGAATTCGTAGCCCGACTGCTTCTGGATTTCAGCCATAGCCTGTTCTACCGGAGTGGCACGAAACTGCACGTTAAGGTCTTTAGCCATAACGAAAGCCGGCAATAAAACAGCCAAGGTTAGCAATAAAATTCTTAATTTAAATCTCATATGTTTCAATATTCGCAGTATTATGGATGCTTGTGATCAACTATAATCTTATTTCCTATTGTCTTGAAGGATACGTCGCCCGATTTCTCAAGAATTAGCATTGCAGTGGTGAAATCGGCATAACGGGGTATACTTCCCATGAAAATCATTTCTTTAAGTTTGGGGTCTTTGAACTCAAATTCAAAATCATACCATCTTCCAAGGTCGTTCATTATCTGAAGGAGAGTCTGGTCTTCAAAAACGAATCTTCCATGGCGCCAACCCGTTACAGTCTCAATGTTTACATTCCTTACTTTTGCAGACAAGGATTTTTTGTTGAATACTGACTGAGTGCCCGGAGAAATGAACAATTCTCCGCCTTCGCCGTCAGCCCTTCTTACAGAAATCGAGCCTTTTGCAAGGGAAGTGACCACAGCTTCATCTTCAGGGTATGAACGAATGTTGAACTCTGTGCCGTAAACCTTGATTTCCTGACTGTCGCATTCCACAAAAAAAGGATTATGTTTTACATCTTTTGTCACGGCGAAATATGCCTCTCCGGTCACCTTCACACGTCTCGATGTAGAGGAAAAGTTGTCCGGGTAAGTCAACGTTGAAGATGAGTTGAGCCATACTTTGGTGCTGTCGTCGAGCATAACCATGAATTCACCACCACGAGGCACCACGAGCACCACAGGATCGGTACCATGCTTTGATTTCTTGAGTTCAGAAATCGCTATTCCGTTGACGTTATCAACCTTCCCGACAGGTATGCGTCTGCCGTCTGAGACTACATAAGCCATAGTTTCCCCAGGATCAAGACTGTCGATTGAGAATGCATCGGTTTGTGCTATAGCGTCTGCAGAGGGCTCAGGTGTCACTGCAGTTTTCCGCAGAGTGGGCGCCACAATAAGAATAAGAGCTATGATAGCGGCAACAGCCAGGGCTGACAGATATGCATATCGTGCCGCAGGTTTGCGTGAATTCATCTCTATTCTTCTCCTCATCTCGTTGCGCGCCTTATCGGGATTGACCAGCATTCGTTTCCGATAATTGTCGGCGAGGCTCTCCCGGTCGGATAGCCGGGAGAGCAGCTCTCGATTGGTGGGTGACTGGTCTGCCCATCCTTCAAGCTCTTCACGCTCTGCGTCGCTAAGAGTTTCGAGTAGATACTTATAAATGAGGTTGATTATACGTTCAGAATTGTCGGCCATTTGTAGCGGTCTATATTATTTTACAAAAGAAAGGATCTGCGATTCAACTTCTGCCTCAGAGGGGCGGATGGCATCAGCGTTTGCAATAGAACCGTCGGCATTCAGAATGATGAAGCGCGGGATACCGTTGATATTCATGGCTGTAAAGAATTTCTCTGCGTCCTCCCCGTCGAGCAAATACTGCGGCCATGATGGATTGTCTCTCTTCAGTTTTTCGAGCCAAGCGTTACGATCGACATCAGAAGAGATGCTTACGAAAGCAACGTCGGGATTCCCTTTCATTTTTTCCACAAGTTTCTCGAGATAAGGAATCTGTTTCACGCAGGGGCCGCACCAAGTAGCCCAAAAATCGATATAGGTAACCTTCCCCTTGAGGTCGGAAAGTTTTTTCCGTTCACCTTCCGGGGTGATGATAACGGGGTCGTAAGGCAACGGATCGCCTGAAGCAATCTCTTTTATTGAGTTAGCCTTGAGATTGTATTTTTCAATCATTTCCGGATAATCGGCGGCTATTTTTGCATACTCCTGCATATACGCCTGAGCTTGCTCAAGAGAGGGCTGTCCATAAGCGAAAAACATATAGGGAAGTTGGTTGAACATCACTCTCTTTGTGTTTTGGTTTGTTATCTGTTTGTCTATGATTCGGAGTTGTTCCAATCCATGCGCAAGGGGGTCTTCTGCCTGGATGCTCTTGGTCTGGAGATTGAGCCACGGGAATATAAGGGTGCACTCCAGACTCATGTCGTCGTTGGGGTCGATGGTATTTACGAGTTCCACATATCCCGGAACCTCAGCTTCTGTAATCCCATCCTCATAAGCCTTGTCCATGAGGATGCGAAGTTTGGTCCAGGTGTACATGCGGTCGCGCATCTTTTCATAAAATTCTCGTTTCTTCTTATCTTTTATTATGGAAGCATTAGGAATCTTTGCCGTTTCGCTTTCAAGAACGGTGAGGAAAAAATCTGCATTTTTCCCTTCCTCATCATCAGGGCTGAAATATTTCATAGAGTCGAAAGCTTGGCAGAGCGCGTTGTAGTAAGTGTTGATGTCGGTGTTGTCTCCCTTATAAGTGATTTGCAGTTTGCCGTCGTCACCGCGTGAAATTGTAGCTTCAACGCTTTTCCCTTTTTCAAGGTACAGACCGAAATAATCGTTGTCTACAAGAATCTGCGTTCTAAGTCCCTCATCGGTCAAAAGAGAATCTGGGAAAAAGAATCGGCCGGCTGAATCCGGAATTATTTCGATGGTTCGCACATTCACCAAATCATGATCCGGGGCATAATTGAATGCCATGTCGGAGAATTCGGAATCAGTTATTGTGCCTGTAAAAACGGGCTTCTGCTCTGCGGCTGCGCATGATTGAAAGCTTAGCAAACATGCGGCCAAAAGAGTCTTGATTGAAAAATTTCTAAGGTTCATACTTATTATATAGTTGTTATTCTCTTTTCGTCTTTTATCTGAGAATCCCTTTTCCCAGGTGTTTATATTAAATACGCAACTGATGTCAAAAAGTATACAGAGAACGAAATTTGAAATTATGTGAAAAAAATTAAAAAATATGATATACTAATTTCTGATGTTTGCGTATTTTTTAAAAACTAATTTTTTAAATATGAAGAAAAATTTACTTTGCATGATGCTCTTAACGAGCGCTTCGGCATTTGCAGCCGCCCCTCAGACGGGTTTTTATCTGTCGGGAATCAATGGTGAAACCTCAGCTACGGCAAACAACACTCTGACTTATGTTGCCGGAGATGCTGAAGATGAAGAGGAAGGCATTTACCGTTTTATCAATGAGGAGATGACGGTCAATTCCTGCGAAAGCGGATTTGTAGCAATCGGCATTGAAGGTATGAAACTGGGATATGATGCCCAAAATATCATAAGTGCTGAAAATATGATTAACGACTATGCCACAATAGGCTATCTTACTGAAGGCGGCCCTGCTTACAACTGCCAGCTGACCCCCGGCACTTACAAAGTGATACTTGCCAGCTATCAGGAAGATGAAACAGTGCCTATGACTTGGAGCATTATGTTCACTTCCTTATCTTCCGGCGACAATGTTCAAAGCTATTATCTCCTTGGTTTTAACAACGAAGATGAACCTAGCCAATCAAATATGTTTATAAGGGAAGAGGAAGAAGATGAAGAGGGGGGAGAACCGATCATTATGTACACTTTCCCAAAATTCTATATAAGCGAGACTTCCGGTTTCTGGGTTGCCGATAAGAACTTCAAGGAAGTATTTGGTGCGATGGGCGGAGATCCCATCTCGGATGAAATGCCTTTCGCAATCATGGTCCCCGACGGCGCTCCTGTAGCCTCTAATCTTACTCCTGGATACTATACAGTGAATTTCTCACCTATGGGTGCTATGGGTATGATATCATTCTTATTATGTGAAGATCAAACCCCGGCAGATCAGTGCACTTATTATCTCACTGGTTTCGGCGGCGATCCTGTAAAGTTTGAGAGAATTGTGGAGAAATCAGAATATGTAGATGAAGAGACAGGAGAAACCATTACTTCAGAGTCGATTAATTACGTAATTGAGAAAGTCCATCTTACATCATGTCCCGACGGGTTCCTGATCGAAAGCGAGGGCGACCAGTTGTTCACATTCGGCCTCAACTTAGATATGGCAGCATTTTTTGGTGACACTGTAAGCGAGGAAAATAGTGGTATCGGTTTCCTTGGCATCTATGGAAATCCCATCAAGTGGAACATGGCAGAAAACGACTACACCGTGACTTTCTTTACAAGTGGCACACTGGGTAATGTAACGTTTACAGTTTATGGAACCGATAATGATTCCGTAGAGGGGATAGAAGCTGAAGATACAACTGTTCCGGTTTATTACAACCTTCAGGGTCAAAAAGTAGTAAATCCCGACAAGGGCATCTTTATCCGTGTCACTGGCAATAAAGTTGAAAAAATTGTGAAATAAGAGGATAACAGGTAAAAAACATTAAATAATTCTACAAAAAGGCGCGTTCTAACCCCAAAGACGCGTCCTTTTTTCTTATATTTCAAAATTTTTGTAATTTTATGCGGAATTTAATAACGATGTTAATAATTGACGTTATCAGAATCCATATTCGAAGATTTTCAGAGAGGGAAGATTGAAAGTTTCTATACTTATATTTATCCCGACCTGCTCGTTTATGCCACAAATCTCCTTCGCGGAGATTCGGCCATCCGGGCTGAAGACTGCGTGCAAGATGCTGTAGAAGTTTCGTATGTGAGGCGCATGGAGTTCGTTTCGGGTAGGCAATGGATGTCATTTATTATCACCTGCATCAGAAACCGCGCAATATCCATCCTTCGGCATGAGGATGCTCAAAATAAATATCTGACCCATTTGGAAATGGAGCTGACAAATTTCAAGGATGCGTATCATGACTATATTGAATTGGAGACAAAGTCAAGATTATACAACGCCATCGCTTCGCTCCCGGAAGATCTTAAACAGATATTCAACCTCAGTTTTGAGCAAGGATTGCGAAATCCTCAGATAGCGGCTCAGTTGGGTGTGGCGGAAATAACGGTAAAGAAGAGGAAGGCCAAGTTGATTAATCGCCTACGCATCCTTCTCAACGATGATAACTCCACACTGATGTTATTCTTCCTCTTGGCAGCTTAGGATATCTCCACGAGAGGTGTAGATTTTTATTGATTTGAAAACTAAAATTCCCCCAAAGAAGGCTGTCGCCCCAAGCGGCAGCCTTCTCGATTGATGGCCGCCAATTACTGGCGCTGGCTGAAAAGGAAATTGACCGGGGCCGCATTCAACCCATGAGTGCTACTCACGAGTTCAAATTCAAAGCCCCGGATGGAAAAATGCTCAAAGCCGACGTGTTGTCTGCTGATGAGTAATTCGGGGGGAGGTTAGATGTTTTTGGAGATGACGGTGTAGTCGGAGAGGATGAGGAGGTAACCGAGGAGGAGAAAATAAAATAATTTGCAATGAGTTTGCGATTCTAATCAAAAAATGATTAACTTTGCAAACATATTGCAAATTAAACCCACTCTAATCTGAATGGCAAAAGAATCAATATTTAACTGGGTTGAACAGCGAAAGTTGCGCGGGTATTATCTCTTCGGTTATGAGGAAGTGAAAAATGCTTTTGCTTCAAAATCAGAGCAATACGTTTCGACGTCGCTTACAAGACTCATAGCACAGAAGAGAATAATAAATCCTGCAAAAGGTTTTTATGTTATCATTCCCACGGAGTATGCTCTTACAGGGATTGTACCGGCCACATTTTATATCAACGGAATGATGAACCATTTAAAAAGAGATTATTATGTAGCGCTTCTTAGCGCAGCCTCTTTTTATGGAGCGGCCCATCAGAGACCTCAGTCATTTTATGTTATTAATAATCAAACCACAATAAGAAGTGGAGAGAGGGCTGGTGTCAACTTTTTGTTTATCAGAATCAAAAATATTTACGATAATTATATAATCCCTCATAAAGGGAAACTTGGAGACATCAATGTATCGTCACCAGAATTGACAGCAATCGATTTAGTTGCATATCAAGGCAAAATAGGTGGCCTTAACCGTGTAAGCACAGTTTTGAGTGAATTGGTTGATAATTTGAACTTTAGTAAGGTAGATAGAGAGTTCTTTAAAATCCACAAGTTACCAGTTTACCAACGATTGGGTTATATTTTAGAGGACGTGTTGGAGGAATATGAAATAGCGGAAACTCTTTACAAGAAAATGCTTGAGTATGGATTTACAAAACTCAGAGGCATACCATTTAAAATTGGAAAACCGACGAGCGGTTGTATGCAAAATACAAAGTGGAAAGTAATTGTTAACCAGGAAATTGCAATTGACGAATGATACCTGAATTGGCAATACAAGAGTGGCAGGAACACGCTCCCTGGCCGGAAGTAGAACAAGTGGAACAAGATCTACTTATTTGTAGGGCATTAGTAGAAATCTATTCCGATCCTTTTCTTGCAAAAAATCTCTCTTTTCGCGGAGGAACTGCATTACATAAATTGTTCTTAAGTCCACAACCGCGTTACAGTGAGGATATAGATCTGGTGCAAGTCAAGGCCGCCCCTATCAAGGAAACTATTATGCACTTACAGGAGGCATTATCATTTCTAGGAGATGCATATATAAAGCAGAAACGCAATAACAATACTCTTTTGTATCGAATAGAATCAGAGGTTGAGCCAAGAAAACCAATCCGCATCAAGGTAGAAATAAATTGTAAGGAACATTTCAGTGTGTTCCCTATGATTAAAGTTCCCTTTATTGTTGAGAATAAATGGTTTAACGGCCAATGTGAAATACTTACTTATCAGATTGATGAGCTGCTTGGCACTAAACTACGCGCTTTATATCAACGACGCAAAGGGCGTGACATGTTTGACCTTTACAAGGCCTTAACAACTGTTGAAATAAATGAGGATAAGGTATTGGAATGTTACAGAAAATACATGGATTTTGTTGTAGATCATATCCCCACGTATAAAGAGTACATACTCAATATGGAAGATAAGATGCAAGACGATGAGTTCCTGGGAGATACAGTAGGCATTATAAGAAGCGGAGAGAACTATGACGCTAAAGATTGCTATGCCTTAGTTAAGTCAAGACTGCTTGACAGGATGAATCTTAATAAATAGAATTAAATCCGGTCTAAAGAAACGAAAATTGCCTTATTACCGGTAAGAAAATCAACCGAAAATAGTAAATCTATGGCTGACTCCTTCCGTTAACTATACTTAGTGAATAAAGTCAATCGGGGGGGTTAGATGTTTTTGGAGATGACGGTGTAGTCGGAGAGGATGAGGAGGTAGCCGAGGCGGAGGCTGTCGCAGAGGGCGACGGCTTTCTCTTTCCCCAAGGCCATGCAGCTGGTGGCGATGGCGTCGGCTTCCACGCATGTCGGGGCCATGATGGTAGCGCTCAATACGTCGGTGGTGACGGGACGACCGGTGGTGGCCGATATGGTATGCCCGAATCTTTGGCCGTCAACTTCGTGGAAGTTGCGGTAGTTTCCCGAGGTGGCAAGAGCGGCGTCGGTGAGCGTCACGACACACTGGATGTCGCCGTCGGAGTCAGGGTCGGGTTGGTCTATCCCGATTCGCCACACCTCGCCGTTGGGATTCTTCCCCTTGGCCCTGATCTCGCCGCCGATTTCCACCAGGTAATCCTTCACGCCGTTTCGCTCGAGCATGTCGGCAACGCAATCCACGCCGTAGCCCTTGGCGAGAGCCGAGAAGTTGAATTCGATCGAGGGATTCTCTTTGACGAGCCGGTTTCCCTGCAGCGCCGTTTTGTCAATGCCTACAAGCTGCAACAGGCTGTCGAGCCGCAATGTGTCGGACGAAACCTCATGGCCCTGGCCAAAGCCCCAGGCGCGGATCAGTGGCGCCAGCGTGGGGTCGAAGGCACCGCCGGTGAGCCGGGATATCTCGCGGCTCTTGGTATAGACAGCGATGAAATGGCCGTCGACACTGTCGGTGCGGTTTTCGTTGAGCGCCGTCATCCGCGACGACGGATTGAAAGGGGAGAGGGAGAGGTCGATCTCGTTGATCACCGCAATGATTGAATCGGCAAGACTCTCCGAAGAGCGATACGTAACGTGATAAACCGTGTTCCAGGCTATCCCTTCTTCGTGGATATATTCGCTTCCGGCCGGGCGGCTGCACGAGGCGAGCGCAAGCAGGAGCGCTGCCGGGAGAAGAAGGGTTTTCTGTTTTAGTATTGCTCTCATCTGGTGCGGGTTATCTGAAGATAAGCTTGCGCACGGAGTTCCCTTTTCTTTCGATCACGATGGTGCCCGGCGCAGGCTCGGCGATACGGATTCCTTGCATAGTGTAGTATTCCGGCTCTGCGTCTTCCTCGTCGATTATCTCTTTCACGGCCGTGGGGGTAAACATCTCGCCGCCGCCTTTGACGTCGAACGTAATCACGCCGTCTGTTTCAGTTATGTTGGTGATGGGCACGTCGATTTTCAGCCCGGCCCAGGTCTTGAGAGCAGGGGTTGTCTCAGAAGTGAAAGAAGTTTTCCCCGTGGTGCCCGGGAAGGTGTAATCTTTCTGGAAGTAGTAACCGGCCTCGCCGTTGGCCTCTACGAGATCAACAAGCTGATGTTTCTCAACGTTGTTCACTTCATTTTCTTCGAAGACATCCTTGTCATAATCGATGTGCCAGATCAGCAAGCCATGGTTGGGAATGTAGGTGTCCCATCCGGTCTGTTGACGGTTTTCAAGAAGGAAAAACTCAGTGTTTTTCCCGGTGGGAATCAGGGCAAACCCGCCTTGCGAGATATCGTTGAGGGTTACGCTGCACGGCTCCCTGAGCACCAGCGGCTCGGCCCAACCCAGGGCGTTGCGCTCGAATGCGGAGTAGTTGCAGGGAGTGCGTTGGTCGTTGTTATAAGGCGCGAGGTCGAGCACCGAATATTCCAACGGGGTGTAGTATGCGTAGCTGCTGACGGTGTTGTATAGGTCCGGGAGGCCCATCACGTGGGAGAACTCGTGAATGAACGTTCCTACGCCTTCGGGTTTGTTTTTTGCCCATTCGTTGGAGCAGGCGTAATGGCTGAGGAGCTTCCCGTCATACTTCTTGGTTACACCGGCTTCCTGCACGTCCCAAGAGTGGGGCCAGATGGTGTTGGCGCCGCCGAAGTCGGCCTCGCCCAGGCCCGCGTAGAAGACGTAGACATTGTCAATCACGCCGTCGCCGTTGGTATCGTAGACGCTGAAGTCAACCGTAGGATCCAAAATGTCCATCGCATCGATCACCATAAGGTGCGGGTTGCGGTCGAAACCGTCCCGGTCGTTGGCGCCGTAAGTGGCCATGTTGCGGGGGAGTGTCACGGGGCCCAGCACGTCGAAACGTGGCGAAAACTGCCAGTGGCTCTGTTCGATGAAATAACGGCGTGCACTGCCCGTACCGCCGAACTGCGTGAAGTCGTCGCCGTTGATCATATCGCGGTGGTAGTCCACCGGGTCGTATCCTTCCGTCTTGTTGAATTTCACATCCTTAAACTCTGCAAGGATAACGAGCGCTCGGGGCGAACCCATAACAGGATAGTTGGTCTCAACAAGGCCGTAATTATATTGGGAGGCGCGTGTGGGCTGCCGGCGCATGTTTCTGCGAGCTGTCACCTTCTTGAGGTCTTTGGCAGTCAGAGCCTTGTCAGCGGCTTCGGGGGCATCGGGATGGATGTCGGTGGCTACGATTGCCCCGTCGTCGGCAATCGTTGCAAGGCGGTAGAAACCGTCGCTGTCTTCCTGCAGCAGGCGCCCGTCTTCCGTGGTGGTATAATGGAAGAATTCGTCGCCGTGCACAATTATGTTGATCGTTGAGCCGTCGGGTTGGGTCACAGTCCTTACCCCTGGTCGAGCCGGTATCGCCATCGCTGCGGCGGCATAAGCCAAAGAGAGGGCTACGGCAATATATTTTCTCATTCCGTTCATTTTCAAAAATCTTTAACGACTACAAATTTACAAAAAATATGCCATACAGGCTACATAATAAATGTTAAGACTCCTTTCAATGCATTGTTGGTCTGGTGCTTCAGAATTCGAGGCGGAAGCCACGCTGCTTCAGCTCGGCATACTTTTCAAGGTTGAATCTGAAGAGGTTGGCCTCGCGTTTTGGGGTAGGCCAGACGGTCTCGTCGAGACGCGTGAGGATGCCGAGATGGAGCATCTTCTTGGCGAAGTTGCGGCGGTCGAAATGAGTTCCGAGCACGGCCTCGTAAAGATTCTGCAATTCCTTCAAGGTGAATTTCTCAGGGAGGAGTTCGTAGCCTACGGGATGAAAATGGATGCGTTCGCGAAGCCGGGCGACGGCGTCGCGCAGAATCACGTCATGGTCGAAGGCCAGCTGCGGAATTTTGTCGACCGGAAACCAATCGGCCTCGGCGGCATCGTCACCGCCTTTCACCTCGCCGATCCTCACCAAGGCCAGATAGGCTATCGAGATAACCCGTTCGCGCGGGTCGCGCCCAGGAGCTGAATAAGTATGAAACTGCTCGATAAAATCGGCTACAAACCCCGTCTCCTCCTTAAGCTCGCGCAACGCACCCTCTTCGGCCGATTCATCAGGATTGAGAAATCCACCCGGGAACGCCCAGCGGTCTTTGTAGGGCTCGCGTCCTCTCTTGATGAGCAATACTTTGAGGCTGCTCCCGTCGAAGCCGAAAATCACGCAGTCGGTAGTCACCGCCGGGTGTGGATATTTGTAGCAAAATCTCTTCTCTTCCATCTTTCTTACTCTGGTTATTTCAATCACTTCCCATGCGGGCTTCCGACAATGTCTCCGATTATAGCCCCTAACATGCTGTAAATGTTAAAAATATAAACGTCGTAATATACCTGTGTAAAATTTACACTGCAAAATTAGCGCAAATATTCCAAGCTGCCAAACATTTTGTGTAAAATTTACCCAAGAAAAAGCAATAAATAAGGAGCGCAACTCGCAACGCGCTCCCTCAGAGTAGTTTATATGTTTTTAAGCTAATTAAAGACGGTCTGGAAGACCCTTCTTCTACCAGCCTTCATTCTGTACGAGATTGCGGTTGCGATCCATCTCCACCAGCGGGATGGGCCATTTTTCGTGACGGGGTTGGTAAGCGCGTTGATACATGAGATCTCCGAAAATATCGGTGGCATCTTTTACGGATTCTCCGAGGATGCCCCATCTCCGCAAATCCCAATACCGTTGCCCTTCGCCCAACAGTTCGAAAGCCCTTTCCCGGCGTATCCGTTCCGTCATCTCATCCTTGCCGCCAACAGCAAGCCAGGGACTGCCTGAATTGAGCAACGGCATCCCGACGCGTTGACGTATCTTATTCACTTCATCAACGGCTTTCGACGTCTGGCCCGTCTCGTTGTAGGCTTCGGCAAGCATCAAAATCACATCGCCAAGGCGGATGAGAGGAAATTCGTATGGTGTACGGGTATATTCCCCCCAATAGCCGTCGAGGTTGCCGGTCGGTATCCATTTGCGCCAGAAATAGGAGTTCCAACCCTCTGAATTGCGGATGAAAGCGGCAGCTTCCATCGGCGAGCCTCCTTTAGACGGATCGGCCAAAACGAATTGTTTATCCATCGGATTCGAACCCGCGTCCGTCCCGAGATAATGTGAATAAGGCGTGATGACGTTCCAGCAAAGTCTGGGGTCTCTCTTCTCATACACACTCTTCACTTTATCGACATCGCAATTCAGAAAATCTGTGATTTGGGTGCTTTCGTCATTGATGGCCACGCATAGAAGGTTTCTGCGGAATTGAGAGTCGCCGTCGTTGAAGCCGGGGTAAACGTCGTCCCAATTAAACGGACTGCCGTCAAGATTCTCATACATGTCCACGATGGTTGTGGAGGGTACGATGCGGTTGCTCGCAATCAATCTCATCGTGGCCTTGTTGCCGAAATAGGAGACGATATCAAGCGCATATCCCGCCGTATTGCCGTCGATCGACTGTATGGAAAATATCATTTCATCGCTTGTGCGTCCGTTGTAAAGCCTGAAAAGGTCGTCATAGTCGGGATGCAGGGAATAACCGTAATTGTCATTCTTATTATATACAATCTCCTCAAAATCAGCGATTGCCTCATCCCATTGGCGATTGTAAAGATAAACTTTACCTCTCAGCGCGTATGCGGCGCCCTTCGTAGCCCGGCCGCGGTTATCCGCGCTCCATGCAACGGGAAGCTTCTCTATGGCTTCGTTCAGGTCTGCGAGGATATGGTTTCTCAATTCATCTTCCGAACATCGAGGGGAGTCCAGGCTGGCAAACTGCTCGTTTATGTCGCAGGTTTCGTCATAATAAGGCACACCGCCCCAGCAATTCAGCATACGGAAATAAGCCATGGCACGCAAAAACTTAGCCTCACCGGTCACCCTCTCTATCGTCTCCCCGCTAATCGGCATGTCGGCCACATTGCGTATCACAGTGTTGGCACGATGCACCAACTCATACAGGTTTTGCCAATGATTCTGCACACCGGTACTGTTGGAGGTGAAGGAAGTGCCTCTCGAGACGTCGGACCACGGACTTGTGCCGTCGGCGAGGTCGGTGCACATGTCGAAGGTAAACTCCATGCCGAAACACCACGGCTGCCGCATGGCGTTGTAGAGCCCCACTGCGGCCTGCCGGGCATGATCTTCGGTTTGCCAAAAAGTGCTTCCCGAGAGTTGGTCGCCGGGGATATAATCGAGCTTTTCGCATGACGCCAGCAGCATGGCAACTGCCGCCAAACCTATATATTTGATTTTCATTTTATATCGAAATGTCTAAACCAATGGAATATTGTTTCACTGCGGGATAACCCACGGTCGCTCCCACTTCCGGGTCGAGGCCCGGGAATTTCGTGATGGTAAACAGATTGTCCACGCTGAAATACACCTTCAGTCTGCTCACGGCAAATTTGGTAGTTATATTTCTGGGGATGGTGTATCCAATCTGCAGATTCTTGCAACGGAAATAGGCGCCATTGTGCACGAAGGCATCGCTCGCCACGTTGTTTTTCGCGTTGGCATTGTTTCTGAGGATGGGGTATTTGGAATTATAGGGATTCTCCGGCGTCCAGGCATTGTCGGTGATGTCTTTATTGAGCGATTGCCCCATCACGGTTACAAATCTGAAAGCCTGATTGTTGTAATACACCTTATAATCTCCCACCCCTTGGAACATTGCGCTGAAATTGAAGTCGCGCCAAGTCACTCCTATGTTTATGCCGTAAGTAAAAGCAGGCAGGTTTCCGTGTCCGATCTCCACCCGGTCGTCGGCATCGAGATTACCATCTCCGTTGGCATCCCTGTAAAGGAAGTCTCCGAGTTCCGGACGCTGATAAGTGGCGAAATAGTTGGGGTTTGCGTCAACCAGACTCTGAACATATTCCATGTCTGCTTGGTCGCGTATGATACGGTCTACTTCCAGCACATATATCTGGTTTATCGGATGTCCTTCCTGAATCTTGTAAACTCCGCTTATCGAGGAGACCTCACCTTGGAATTTGGTAACAACATTGCGGACGTAGCCCATATTGAACCCGACATTGTACGTTACGTTTCCGATGCGGTCGCTCCAATTGATGTCGAATTCAAAACCGCGGTTGCGCACCTGGCCGGCATTTTGGTTCGGGACGGTGCTCGTGCCGTGTTCCAACGGTGCCGGCAGCGAAATCAGGATGCCGTCGGTCAGTTTGTTATACCAGTCAAACGAACCGAAAAGGCGCCCGTTGAGCAAAGTGTAGTCAAACCCGAAATCCAACATGTTCGTGCGCTCCCAAGTCAAGTCGGGATTGGCAAGGATTGTCTGGGCGAAACCGCTTGCAATGTTTCCGTTAAGCACCGAGTTGGCCGAAGCGTAGAGCGACTGGTACATATAGAAGCTCGTGGTGGCGTTGTTGCCCAGAGAGCCGTAAGATGCTCTGATCTTGAGCTGAGTGAGCCAACCGCGTGCCGCTTCCATAAACTTCTCCTCGCTCAGGCGCCAGCCGGCAGAAACCGAGGGGAAATACCCCCATCGCTTGGAGGGAGAGAAGCGTGATGAGCCGTCGGCCCTGATATTCGCCTGGAGAAGATATTTGTCGTCCCAGTTGAGATTGATTCGTCCGAAATATGAACGCATGGCCCATTCGGTATAATTGCCGGTTATCTCGCCTACTGTAGTTGCCCCGTCGAGCGACGTCATTGAATCGTCGATCAAGTCATATTTGCGGAAGTAGTCGGCGTCGTATTTGTTATATTCCTGACTCATACCCAGCAGCACGGTGGAGCTAAGTTTTGAGACGGTAAAGTCGTAACTGGCAGTAAGTTCCGAGCTGCGGAAGATATTTTCGTAGCCGTACCTGCGGATATAGGTTCTTACCGTTCCCTCCCGCAGCAAAATCGGGCCGTCAAGTGTGAAACGATACAGGTCCTTATCCATCAGTTGTTCTTCCCGCTTGCGTTGCCAGTAGTTATACGAGAAAGAGCCTTGAATTGTAAGCCCTTTGACAGGTCTCACCACGGCATACGTCTTGGCCACCCCTCTCCAGGTGCGGATAGGGAACTCACTCTTGTAAAACCACATCCTGCGATAGGGGTTGAAGTTGCTGACATTCTCTTCCTCGGGATTCTGAATGCCGCCGTAAAGGCCTGTGGCCGGGTCGTAAAGCGTCATGCCGGGCACGGTGTTGAAGGCACCTGAGCCCCAGATTACGTCGCCGCCGTCGGCAGCCACATCCGAGGAGGGGTCGTTGGTGTCGTAATAGCCGAACACGCTTAAGCCGACTGTCAACCAGTGTTTTATATCGGCTTCAGTACTCGTCCTGAGTTGATATCGGCGATAATTGGTATGATAAATCATACCGGGATTGTCGATGAAACCCAGCGAGAAATTATATCTGACTGTTTTCGAGCCGCCAGTCACCGTCAAATTATGATTCTGCACCACCGAAGGATTTCGATAAATGTGATCCTGCCAGTCGGTGTTGGGATAGACGGTCGGATTCTTCCCTCCGTCGTTTCTCCATTCGTTGATTTTACCCTCCGAAAATCGGGGCGCCTGGCCGTTGGCTATCAACCCGGAGTTTTGTATCTCCATAAAGTCGGCGTAATCAGTCACCAGATTAAGCCGTTTGGCCACCGTCTCGAAAGACACATTCCCGTTGTAAGTGATTCTCGGCGCCCGCTCCCGTCCTGTTCTCGTGGTCACCAGAATGACACCGTTGGCCGCTCTTGAGCCGTAGATGGAGGCCGAGGCCGCATCTTTCAATATGGAGATATTGTCGATATCCTTTGGGTTTATGTCGCTCAAAGCGATTCCCGTCATTCCGTCAACCACCACCAGAGGAGCGGCATCGTTGAGGGTTCCCTGACCGCGCACTCTGATTGTCTGCTCTTCAAAACCGGGGGTGTTACCTCCGCTGTTGGTTACCGTCAGGCCGGGCGCCAGGCCTGCAAGCGCGTCCGTGACATTTGTAATCGGCCGGTCGTTCAGCTTGCGTCTTCCAATTGAGGAAACCGACCCCGTGAGATCGGTCTTCTTCTGGGTGCCGTAACCTACCACCACCACCTCCTGTATTTCGGATGAAACCGGAGTGAGCGTCACCGGATAAAAAGATACGTCGGGCACCACCTCGATGCTTTCTGGAGAGTAGCCTATATATGAGACCGTAAGCACACAACTGTCGGGCACATCGGTTAGCGAAAAATGTCCGTCGATATCGGTAACTGTCGTAATGGAATGGTTTGCATTGTCTTGGACGAGAGCTCCGATTACGGACTCGCCGTCGCGGTCATAGACACTCCCGGTGATGGTTCGGGTGCTCTGAGCTGTAGGCTCAGAAGCAGAAACCTTATTGCTGAAAACAATACTGATAAGCAGTATCGGAAGAAATGGTTTTATATAATTTTTCATTAAACAAAAAATATCTGGCGGTAGCAATTTTTGCCAAAATCAGACTACGCGCCAGGAAAATTTATTGCAAAATTAGCAATTATTTCTCAAAATATTTGCCGGACTCCGTGCATACAATAACTATGTACTGCAATTTTAAACTTTTTTAAATTATTTTAATACATTTCTTTCCGAGCAATAGAAATTCTTCCGGCCACGCAAAAGAGCAAGATTAAGGCTTCCCGCCACACAATTCCTGAGCACTTTTTATGAAATGGGAAAATATTCTGAAATAAACCAACAAATAAGATTTTTGTTATTAGAATATAATCGTTGATAAAGAAATTTATTATGGATAAATCATTTGTTTCTATCAGTCCCAAGGATATAAAAGAGAATCCCATAAAGCTGTTTGGCGATGACTGGGCCGTCGTCGCAGCGGGGACACCTGAAGATTTTAACGAACTGACAGTCTCGTGGGGCGCACTGGGAGACGCTTGGTGGGATAATATGCCCATCGCGATAATTTTTGTCAGCGCCACTCGCTACACTCAAAAGTACCTGGAGAGAAACGAGACATTCTCCATCAACATATTCCCGGATGGATACAAAAGAGCGCTCGCCTATATCGGATCCCATTCCGGGAGGGATGAAGATAAGGTTGCTGCAACAGGTTTAAAGGTGGAATTTACCGAAAATAACACACCGATATTCCCGGAATCTAAATTGATACTGGAGTGCCGGAAAGTTTACGCGCACGACCTTGACCGAAGCAAATTTTCAGAATCCCTCATCGGCAACTACGCCCAAAAGAAATTTCAAGGCGTCATCCCCCACACCGTCTACTTCGGTGAGATAATAAACTGCTGGCAAAAAGAATAGGCACCTAAAGCAACCTAAAGAGGGGAAGAGATTCTATTCAACTACCGACAGATTTATTTTATGAGAGGGAGATCGGCCAGCATCTTTTTCAGCCTGATGGCTATTCTCGGCATCGGCTCCGCAACTGTCAGGGAAACCAGCTCAAATTCGTTGGCAATCTTATTGATAATCCTTACCACATCCTGAAGTTTCAATCCCCCGGGAGTGGTATCGGCTACAGCTGCAACAATATCAGCAGGGTCGAGTACATCCATATCGAAATGAACAAGAACTTTCTTCTTCCCGGTGCTCTTTATCCAATTTAACAATTGGTTGGAGTCCTCAGAAAGGTCCTTGTCGGTAAATCTGGCCAAGCCGAGTTTTTCTACTCTTTCTTCTATAAACGGGAATTCGTAATCTCTGATTCCTGCAAGGCAAACGTTCTTTGGTGAAATCTTTGACGGCAACAACCCTGTAATATCCTTGTCGCCCATACCCATACAAGCTGTCAGAGCCATTGCATGATATCCGGTGTATTCATCCGTTGGCAATGTAACGTCGGGATGTTGGTCAAACCACACAACGGCTACATCATCAGCGTGCTTCTTGTTTAACCATGTGAAGACAGGCACACTGACAGAACACTCGCCACCGAGAGTGACAATCTTGTCCGCATCTGCTACATCGAGAATATCCAGTGCAGCCTTGGTCTGCCTGATAATAATATCCTTGTCGAGGATGCCGTCGGTCACTTTTCTTTCGTGATACTCGGTTGAAACCGGAACTGTGAAAGTTCTCATTTCGGTTTCGGGTGCAAGAAAGTCAAGGAGCATGGCTCCGAGATAATAACCGCGTGAGGAATCTTCCGCCGGTATCTTAGGTATCCAAGAGGCGATGTTGCCACCTTGCCATTGGGGATATATAAGTCTTATGGTCTTATTCATTATTTCTTCAGTTTTTAATTGTTATTTAATCCCTGTTCCAAATCGATTTTAATTTCCAGGCATTGAGTTTCACTGCATTGGAATCTCCTGCACTGAAAATGGAGACCCCGTTCTGATTGTCGCCTGGATAAGTAAGAGCCGTCATCACTGAGGCACCGTTGTCGGCAAAAATCTCTATGGTAGATTTGTCAACGAAGATATTCAGCAGCAGTTTGCCGTTTTGAAGCGGAACCTTACAGAAGGCCATTCTGTCAAATTTCGGTATGTCCGTGTCTGCAACATTGGTGCGGTCTAAAGTAAGGTTTTGCGAGAGAGGATCGTAAGAAAGCACCAGTCTTCGTCCTTCTCCCTCACAGAGATTGAACCCGAATGGCTGGTTCCCTTTAACGTCAAACTCGGCCTCGATTTCATAAGTGTTCTCCATTTCCGAGATCTGCTTCAGCTCCTTCACTCCCGGCTTGAGGGCCTTGGAGTATGAGAACTGTTTCCCTCGGAGCTGAGTCAATGCGGGCAATGGCGTCTGGAAGAGACGAACGCCGTCGTCGGTGGTCTTGAGGGTATATTCCCGCGGAATCGACCAGATTCCTTTACCCCATTCCGAAGGCTGCTGTTGGGCATAATCCCATGTACACACCCATCCCAAGGTATACACCGGAGCATCTGTATTGTCATAATCTTGGAACACTCTTGAGGCATAGTAGTCGAGGCCTTGGTCTATATAAAGCGGATATTGGTCAGGCTCGTCGGCTATGAATTTCTCTCCGTCAAACTCGCCGATGAAGTATTGCTCTCGCGCCCAGTTTACAGAAACAACGAGAATCCATTTCATATTGTTTAGGTCGCCGTTGACCGGCAACCGGAAGATATCCGGGCATTCCCAGGAACGGTCCTGGTCACCAAGAGGTCCAAAATCGCTAAGCCACTCCCAGCTTTTAAGGTCTCTGGACCCGTAGAAAGCCACTTTTTTCTCCAATGCTTTAGCCACGACCATCACCCAACGGCCGGCCTTCTCGTCATAAATCACAGTAGGATCCCGAAATTCAGTGCTCCAGATGTCGAGCACCGGATTGCGGTCATAATAGTGATAAGTCTTCCCTCCGTCAACACTGAAGGCGATGTCTTGAGCCTGTTTTTTGGAATCTTGGTGAAATCCCGTGAAGATTGCAACCATTGCTTCTGGGCCGTAGCCTGCAGTATTCCATTTGTCTACTACCGTGCTCCCGGTGAAAGTGGATCTTCCTTCGGGAACATCAAGAATTGCATGATTGTTGATTTCATTCCAATAAATAAGGTCATCAGATTCCGATGCTCCCCAGTTGTATGCCATATATTTCCCCTTATATTTGATAAGACCCGACGGATCTCCCATCCAGCGGTGAGCCGGTGTGTAATGAAACTGAGGCCGATATTTTTCCTTGTAAGTTGCAGAGTCAGAAGATTCCTGTGCCGATAATGCTCCAACTGAAAAGAATAAGAAATAGAATAAAAGTACCTTTTTCATGCCTGAATCATAATAATTTTTCACAAAATTAATAAAATCTAAAGACAATTTTGCGTATGATTCCGAATGATTCTTCTTCATTTACCACAATTGATGAAGAAAACCGCTTTATCAATAATCATCCCATAATTCATATAAAAATTCAGACAGGGAGATAATTTATTTTTGTGGAGTCGGAATTTTTTATAACTTTGCGCTAACAAAATTGTTAGTCAGTTTTGGCGGTGCAAAATTAAATGTCAAATGAAACAAGAAAATTCAAACCATAATATTGAGCAAAACACTGAGCAGAAGATAATTGAAGCTGCGCAGGAGGAGTTTATGCTGAAAGG
>JAFLTX010000090.1 GCA_022509145.1 Muribaculaceae bacterium
ACGTTGCTTTCCTCGAGGTTGAGCGCCACACCTTTGACACCGTTTTCAAACTCTACAAGCTCGTTGGCGCGTACGTTTTCAAGGCCATAGACATGGGCAACGCCATCGCCTACTTCAAGCACCGAACCGACCTCCTCGAATTTTACTTTGGAGTCAATGTTGTCTAATTGTTGTTTTAAAATATCAGAAATTTCGCTTGGGTTAAGCATCTTATTGTATGAGTTTTAGACGTAGTTGTTCTAATTCGTTGCTTATCGAGGCGTCCATGCGGGTGTCGTCTACATCAATCACGAAGCCTCCGATAATGTCGGGGTTAATCTGCTCTGAGAATTCAAGGGTGGTCTGCGGGAAGGCTTTCTTCACCAGCTCGCGCAGGCGCTCCATCTCATTCTCAGGCAGATTGGCGGCGGTGGTGATTTTCACCCTCGCGATGTTGTTGGCCTTGCGGTAAATGTCGCAATAGGCCAGCGCCATCTGGCGTGCATACTCTTCGCGGCGGTTGTCGAGAATGAGTTTTGCAAACCCGAGGTAATCGTTCTCCACCTTGTCTCCGGCGGCAGCTTTGAGCAAATCAAATTTCTCCTCTCGGCCCACAAACGGATTGGCCAGCACCTTGGCGAGCCGGTCGTTGGCTTGAAACGAAGCGTTGACCGTCTTCATCTCGTCGTAAACGGCTTGCGTGGTGCCATGCTCAAGCGCAAACTTATAGAGCGCCATGGCGTACCGATGTGGTATCAGTCCGTTGTCCATTTGTTTAATTTCTGTCGATTTCTCCTATGAGTTTATCTACAAGTTCTGTCTGAGCCTTGTCGGTTGCCATCTCCTTGCGCACCATCTTCTCTGCGATTTCGAGAGAGAAGCGGGAAACTTCGTTCTTAAACTGCAATTCAGCTTCCTTGCGCTGCTGTTCGATGGACACCTTGGCTGCATCCATAACCTTTTTGGCCTCGGCGGCTGCCTCTACTTTCGCTTCTTCTATGATCTGCGATTTCATCTTGGCCGCCTCGCGGAGCATTTCGGCTTGCTTCTGCTGCGCCTCTTCCATATACTTGCGTGCCTCCTCGCGGGCGCCTTCGAGCTGACGCTTTGCTTCCGCGGCGTCTTCGATGCCCTTGTCGATTGTGTCGGCACGTTGGTTCATATTCTTGATGATTACCGGCCAGCCCCATTTCCCAAGAACGAGAAATACGACCAGGAATGCGATAAACATCCAGAATACCAGTCCCAAGTCAGGCGTAAACAGCTCCATATATGCTCAGTCTCTTCTTATTTGATGAAGATAGCGAGTGCTGATACGATTACAGCGAAGAGGGCCACACCCTCGATAAGGGCTGCGATTACGATCATGTTCGAACGGATGTCGCCTGCTGATTCCGGCTGACGGGCGATAGATTCCATGGCTGAACCACCAATCTTACCAATACCGAGACCTGCGCCGATGGCTGCGAGACCTGCGCCGATAGCTGCGCCCATACCTGCGAGGGGCTGAATCGTGTCGATTGCTGCTAAAATCATTGATAACATAATTCTTTCTTTTTTATTTGTTATTGTTTTTTATTTATTTTCTATTGCTGTTTCTTCTGTATTTGCTTGATCATGAGCCTCCTTGCCGTGGCCGTGGCCCTCTTCCTGACCCATCGAGATGAAGATGGCCGAAAGCAGGGTGAACACGTAAGCCTGGATGAAACTTACCAGCACATCAAGGAGCAACATGAAGATCGAGAAGAGTACCGACACCACAGTGGCGCCACCCATTGCGGCAGCCCCGAAGGCTGCGAAGATGAAGATGAGAAGCGTGAGGGTGATCACGATCATGTGGCCGCCCATCATGTTGGCGAAGAGACGCACACAGAGTGCCGCCGGCTTCGTGAAGATGCCGAACACTTCGATGATCTGCATGATGGGAATCGGGAACTTCAAGAGCAGGGGCACATCGGGCCAGAATATCTCCTTCCAATAGTGCTTCGTACCCAAAACGTTGGTGATGACAAACGTCAGTAGCGCGAGCACGAGGGTGATGGCGATGTTGCCCGTCAGGTTGGCACCGCCGGGGAAGATCACTATCAGACCAAGAAGGTTCATTATCAGGATGAAGAAGAAGCAAGTGAGCAGATAGGGAGCGAACTTGTCTGCCTTCTTCCCAAGAGTCGACTTGATGATGCCGTCGTAAATGAAGCTGATGAGCATCTCGAAGAAACCCATACCCTTGCGCGGGGCGTGGAGGCCTTTCCTCTTGTAGAAACTTACCAGAATCATCACGAGTGCCGTCACAATAACGGCGGCTATCAGCAATGCCAGTACGTTTTTCGTAATCGAGATGTCGAGAGGACGATATTCGCGGTAATATTTCCCGCCGACGTTCACGTAGCCGTCGATCACTACATTCTCTTCACCTTCACCCAGCTGAGCTTCCACAATCTTCTGATCTTCGGCGGAGAGCGGGAAAATCTCGACCACCTTGTTCTTGTGGGCGCTTGTATGGGCTATTACGAAGGAGTAAGTCTTGCCGTCTTTTACCTCTTGATGGATCACCGGAATCAGATATTCCTTCACCTTTCCGGTCTCCATATCTTCGATCGCAACCACTTCGGTGAGCTTCGATGAAGAGAAGCAGAACCATTTTCCGTCTTCAGCCTTCACCATCACCGGCAGCGGAATGCGATACACATGCATGAAGGGCACCTCCCAGCCGTAGCCGTCGCCAAGGTGGTGGAAGATGGTCTCCTTCACGTCTACATCCCCCTCTTCCTCCTGCTGCATCTCGCGGGCTATATGCTGCTTCTCTTCGCCGGTGAGCAAAGGGATGTCGCCAAACTCAGCGCGGCTTGCGAGCGTGCCGACGGCGAGCAACAGAAGGGTGAGTATATGCTTTAACTTTTTCATTATGCCGTTTTAAATCAGTAGACGCATACGTTGAGTTTGTTGTCGGCAACGTCGACCAATCCTCCCTTGATATCGATCTCCTTGTCTGAGCCGTCGGTGAGTCTGCATTCAATCTTTCCCCCAGTGAGCACAGAGATTATGGGTGCGTGGTTCTTCAGCACCGTGAAGCGTCCCTTCACTCCGGGGAAAGTAGCAGAGTCCACTTCGCCGGTATAGAGAATCGAATGAGACGATATTATGTTGAGTGTCATTGCCTAACGTTTAATCTCTTAATCTTCTTATTTAACTTCTTCAAGCATCTTCTTACCCTTGGCGATGGCATCGTCGATAGTGCCGACGTTGAGGAATGCTTGCTCGGGATATTCGTCTACTTCGCCGTTCAGGATCATCTTGAAGCCGCGGATTGTCTCGGCAAGAGGCACCATCACGCCCGGAAGACCCGTAAACTGTTCGGCTACGTTGAACGGCTGGGAGAGGAATCTCTGGGCCCTGCGTGCGCGGGCTACCACGAGTTTGTCTTCATCCGAGAGTTCGTCGATACCGAGGATGGCGATGATATCCTGGAGGTCTTGATATTTCTGCAGAAGCTGCTTCACAGCCTGGGCCACATTGTAGTGTTCCTCGCCGATGATGTGCGGGTCGAGGATACGCGATGTGGAGTCGAGCGGGTCAACGGCCGGATAGATACCGAGCTCGGCAATCTTACGGTTGAGCACCGTGGTGGCGTCCAAGAAGCTGAATGTAGTGGCCGGAGCCGGGTCGGTAAGGTCATCGGCAGGCACATAGATGGCCTGCACCGATGTGATGCTGCCCTGCTTCGTCGAAGTAATTCTCTCCTGCAGCGCACCCATCTCGGAGGCGAGTGTAGGCTGGTAACCTACGGCCGAAGGCATACGGCCGAGAAGGGCCGAAACCTCAGAACCTGCCTGGGTGAAACGGAAGATGTTGTCGATAAAGAGGAGGATCTCCTTGCCGCCGCCGTCCATATCTCTGAACTGCTCAGCAACCGTAAGACCCGAGAGAGCTACGCGGAGACGGGCGCCCGGGGGTTCGTTCATCTGTCCGAACACCAGAGTGGCCTGGCTCTCGGCTACCGACTTCATATCGACGTCGCCGATATTCCATTCGCCTTCCTCCATACCCTCTTTAAACTTGTCGCCGTATTTCACGACGCCGCTCTCGATCATCTCGCGGAGAAGGTCGTTACCCTCGCGGGTACGCTCACCCACACCGGTGAATACCGAGTAGCCGTTGTGTCCTTTGGCGATATTGTTGATGAGCTCCATGATAAGCACGGTCTTGCCTACACCGGCACCGCCGAAGAGACCGATCTTACCACCCTTCGAGTAGGGTTCGAGAAGGTCGATCACCTTGATAC
>JAFLTX010000091.1 GCA_022509145.1 Muribaculaceae bacterium
GTCGGGGTGATGTGACTCGAACACACGACCTCTACGTCCCGAACGTAGCGCGCTAACCAACTGTGCTACACCCCGAGGGGATTTTTGCGGTGCAAAATTACAATTTTTTTCTCACCCCACAAAACGAAATCGCAAAAATCATCATTTTTCCCACAAAAAAGCCTCATAATTCCTTAATCAACCCTCCTCACCCCACGGCTTCCCTCCTTCCTCCTTTCCCATCACGCGCCCGCTTGTGAAGGGGCTGATTTCCCTTCATAGAGGGAGGACTGGTTTCTAATAATAAAGGAGAATGGCAACCTAGAGTTCAATCTAATTATGGCCGGGAGTTGACGTTGCCCAGAACAAACCTACATAAGTAAGTGAATGATACCTCCTTCCCATGCGAAAGTGTCACGGTGGGAAAAATAAGTTGCCCAGACTTGAGCAGTAGTGACAGGCGCACCATCTTTGCGCACATGCAACCGCTCGCGATTGATAAGATACGCGATCTGCTCCGTAGTCAACCCACGTGCCTCCGTAGCCAGACAATAAATCATCGCTTCCGCCAAACTCATCTCCACTCTCATCTCCTTCCTGCCCCTCCTACGAGAGGGGAAACTTTTCATCTCCCACAAAATTACTCATTTTTACTCATTTCTTCAACCCATCCCCAACCAGCTTTCTCGGATCTATTATAATATGTTTATTGGAATAAAACATTAGTTTAATAAAACTTTAGTTTAAGGTGCACACTCCCAAAAGCGATTCCATTTTTCATCCACTTCATCCATTTCACTTATTTTTCGGTTTTTCATGTTAATTTTGCAATCAAAAAATTTTTAGGCGAAATGTATGGCTAACGATAATGAGTTGTTGAAGCGAATCAAGGCAAAAGCCGGCATCGAGATGAATAAAAGCGTTGATTTCGAGGTGCTGGCCCAATCTATAAAAGACCATACAGGCGAAAGCTTGGGAGTCAATACCCTAAAGCGTCTTTTCGGCTACAAGATGGACAAAGTTATCCCCCGCCTCTCAACCATGGATATCATCGCGCAATATCTCGGCTGCGCAAATTATGAAGCCCTCGCCAAGGAGCTGGGAGAAGATGCCGATATATCTCTTTTTACCCCTATCGACAGTGTGGAGGTGCAATGCTTGGAACGTGGTACCCAAGTGAGAATCTCCTATGAACCAAACCGCCTTTTCACCCTTACTTATCTCGGAGATTTCGAGTTTATTGTCAACGATGTGGAGGGTAGCCGCAACATCAAAAAAGGAGATTTGCTCACTATTTCGCAACTCGCTGTAGGCCACCGCTTTCTGGTGTCTCGAGTCGTGCGCGACGGCGAAGATCTTGGAGCTTACGAAAGCGCCAAACACAAGGGTCTGAAATCGGTGGAGCTCATCGGCTGACCTTCATTTTGAAACGCCATCCAGGCCTCCCCAAGGGAGCTCATGCCTCTCTCTTTCCCGCGGTCTTTTATCTGAAGAATTCCCTCGACAGTTGCCAATCCAGGATTAGCAGATTTTAGTCAACGGAGTCTCAATCCGGCTTCATTCTTTAAAGGCGTGGAAAACCGGTTGTAAGTTTTGATAACTTGAGATTGCGAATAAATTCTCCATAGTTCGCGCTCAGTGGTAACATCAGGAAAGCGCTCGGCGGCGATGGCGTCAACTTCTGCAAAATATTCCTCTTCCTTCGCGTCCAACGCATTTAAACAATCAGAAAGCTGTTTCGCAGTAGCCGTGGAGTCTTGCAGCAACTTCTGCAACGCCTGGGCCTGTGCCGTTAGTTGTTTAAAATAGGGGGCGATGTAACTGTCGAGCTCAGCTGCCTTCTTCCGAGCCGACGTTTGCAGATCTTCTTGGTGAATTGCTGATTCCGGAGCCCTCACAGGCTCAGACGGTTGAGAATGCACCTCGACAAGTTCAGAAGCCGCTTCCGGATTCTCCACTTCCACAGCTGCCGGGGCCAACTCTTTCGGAGGCTCTTGCGATGAAATGCGCTGAAAGACTAACACTCCCAGACACGCCACAATTGCCGCAATTGCCACCGACACTCCTACTACAATCCCCTTTATAGGGCGAGCTGGGTTAAGAATCTCAAGCAGACTGTCGGCATCCGGTTCCTCCCGGTGGCAAGCTTTAACCAGAGCAGCTCCGTGGTGGATCTTAACTTTCGGGAAGGCTTTTTTAATTGCTTCCACCACCAAAGCAATCCCCCTGAAATCCATTACGGCTCGGCCCTGCGAATCTGCCGGGAGATCGAATTTCATAGGATGTCCCGACGTGTCGGAGTGGCCATCCGTGAAACTTTTGTCGAAATCTACCAAAACGAGATTCCGATTGTTGTTGGAAATCAAAATGTTGTCTGGCTTTATGTCGCAATGCACCACATTGTGGCGATGAAGATACCCTACTACCTCCACAAGCTGCCGCAAGAGTCTCTCCAAATTCCCTGGGCGAACAAGCCAAGGGTCCTTATGTTTCAACATATCGGCAAGAGTCTGAGCGTCAATAAAATCCATGACGATATAATCTCTGCCGAAATAAAGATATGTAGGCAGCGACGGGTGTTTGAGATCGGCGCCGATTTTGTATTCCTTCTCCAGCGCGTCCAGATAAAGAGGCTTGCTCCGCAGCTCCTTCTTCAGTCGCTTCACGAAGACATTTCTACCCATTAACCGGGTACGATATAAATCGCAAGTCGAACCACCTTCGGCCAATGGAACAGCTTCCTCGAAATTTACTTCGACATCGAGTCCAGCCTCATAATCATCGTTATCTTTAAGAAATCGCGACATCTCCCGCAAAATTAATCATTTTTACTCATTTCTTCAACCTATTCCCCACCCTCCACATCAAAAACCACACACCAGTCCCTTTCATCAACCCCTTCTCCGATAAAGGATTACAGACTACGATTTAGAAGTGGATGAAGTGGGAAAGAGAAGTTTAAATTATTTTTTATACTTTTGTTTACAAAATTTTAAAAGTATGAAGAAATTATTTACAATCTTATGTGTGGCTTTGGCAGCCATTATGGTCTGCCCCACACCGGCCGAGGCCCAGAAATCGAGAAAGAAGAGTCATCGTTCAAGCTCATCTACTTCAAAGAGAGCGACGTCAAAACCAGTGGTTTCCGTATGCAAAGATGAAGACACCGATGAAGTCATCGTCAAATTCTTTAAAAACGGCACGATTGAGATTTGGAACAATATGGACGGGGCCTACGTGGAAGATAATGAAGCCTATCTGATAATGACCGGAAATGCAGCTCCTCTGGTTGCAGTAGGTAATGAACTCATTTATCTCGGCGAATACGAGCCCACCGCAGACCTTCAAATGTATCTAATGAGCAACTGCGGAGAAATTCTCGACGCACCTCAGAAGTTGAAAGAAGTGATGAGCTTCGATCCTGAAAGTTACAGCCTGATATATAAAGTTGACGGCAAAAAGAAGACCGTACCTTTGACTAAAGTGCCGGAAGATCAGATCACTACCGTATATTTCGTCGACTCCAAGTAATCATCAAAGGCACGTTCGTTAAAAAAGCACTTAATAACAAATTTCGACACTATTAACATAAACCATTGATCTAATTATGAAAAAGAACTTTTTAAGATTCATCGGGATGTTGGTTTTAGCTCTTTGCATCACATCCTGCTCCAAATCCAACGGCGATCTCATCAAAGAGTATAGCGAAGTTTGCGAAGAGTTAGCTGAGGCTTACAATGAGAAAGACGTGAATAAAATAGCCTCCCTCTCAGAAAAAGGAGAAAAACTTTTAACCGAAATTGAACAACGCGACCTAACAGATGACGAAAAGGCCGAAGTTGCACTTTTGACATTGAAACTGGCGTCATCAATTAAAGGCGACCTTCAACAACTCATGAATGGTGAAACGGGTGGCTTATCCGGCAGTGGGTCAGGCATGGACGATGACGACAACGATGCCGACGACAACGACGCTGACGACACCGGTTTAGATTTCTAAATCCATTGTAGCTCCAAAAACAACATTCTCAACCCCTAAAATCCGGAGGACACATCGGCAACCGATATGCCCTCCCTTACTATATATTATTCACACTCACCCATCTATACCACTCCTCCCCATCCCTCCTCTTCCCCATTTTTGACCGATCCCACTCCCATTCCCCCAATCCCTCTCAATCCTGTCTTGTCCTGAAATAGGTTTACAGGAAAAAGGTTAAAAATGTAAACTTAAA
>JAFLTX010000092.1 GCA_022509145.1 Muribaculaceae bacterium
ATGTGGACTGCCCGGGTCACGCCGACTATGTGAAGAACATGGTAACGGGTGCTGCTCAGATGGACGGTGCTATCATCGTGTGCGCCGCTACCGACGGCCCCATGCCCCAGACGCGTGAACACATTCTGTTGGCTCGTCAGGTGAACGTTCCTCGTCTCGTTGTGTTCCTCAACAAGTGCGACATGGTTGACGACGAAGAGATGCTCGAACTCGTTGAAATGGAAATGAGCGAGTTGCTTCAGTCTTACGACTTCGAAGAGGATACGCCTATTATCCGCGGTTCCGCTCTCGGCGCCCTCAATGGTGTTCCCCAGTGGGAAGAAAGCGTAATGAAGCTCATGGAAGCCTGCGATACGTGGATTCAGGAGCCCGTGCGCGATAAGGATAAGCCCTTCTTGATGCCCGTTGAGGACGTCTTCTCGATTACCGGCCGCGGTACTGTGGCTACGGGTCGTGTAGAGACCGGTGTAATCAAGGTAGGTGACGAAGTTCAGATTCTCGGTCTCGGCGAGGACAAGAAGTCGGTGGTTACCGGCGTCGAGATGTTCCGCAAGTTGCTCGATCAGGGCGAGGCCGGCGACAACGTAGGTCTGTTGCTCCGCGGTATCGAGAAGTCCGAAATCAAGCGCGGTATGGTTATCACGCACCCGGGTGTGATCAAACCTCACTCGAAGTTCAAGGCTTCCATCTATGTACTGAAGAAGGAAGAAGGTGGTCGTCATACGCCGTTCGGCAACAAGTATCGTCCCCAGTTCTATCTCCGCACGATGGACTGCACCGGCGAAATCACTCTGCCCGAGGGCACTGAGATGGTAATGCCCGGCGATAACGTAGAGATTACGGTTGAACTCATCTACCCGGTAGCCCTCAACGTAGGTCTTCGCTTCGCTATCCGCGAAGGCGGCCGCACGGTAGGTTCGGGTCAGATTACCGAAATCGTAGAATAATCTGTAAACCTTTTGACAAGGCTCCGCCGAGATGCGTCTCGGCGAGGCCTTTCTTACGGGAATAGCTCAGTTGGTAGAGCACTGGTCTCCAAAACCAGGTGTCGGGAGTTCGAGCCTCTCTTCCCGTGCAAAAACAAAAAGAATATGTTGAAAAAAATCATCACATATTGCAAGGATTCTTATACGGAATTAACTCATAATACCACGTGGCCCTCTCGAAAAGAGCTTACGCACAGCGCAATTGTCGTCTTAACTGCTTCCATCGTCATTGCCGTTGTCGTGTTTGCTGAGGATCGGGTCTTCGAGACGCTCATGAAGTTTATCTACCGTACGAACTAACAAAATTACTTCCTGCAAAATGGCTGAAACGAATATGTCCTGGTACGTGCTGCGTGCCATTAGCGGCAAGGAAAGCAAGGTCAAGGAGTATATCGATACGGAGATAAAGAACGGGCACTACGACGGTAATGTCTCGCAAGTGCTGATTCCGACAGAAAAGAAATACGTCTTGAGCGGCAGCAAACGCGTGCTCAAGGAGTTTAACTATCTGCCCGGATATGTGCTTGTGGAGGCTCGTTTGGTGGGAGAAGTGGCGCATCGCCTGCGGTTTACGCCTCAGGTGTTGGGCTTTCTCGGCGGTCAGGAAAATCCTACTCCGCTCCGCGAAAATGAAGTGAATCGCATTCTCGGAAAAGTCGACGATTTGTTGGATACTCCCGACCAAATGTCGATTTTGTTTACGCCCGGTGAGGCCGTAAAGGTTACGGACGGACCGTTTGCCGGTTTTTCCGGGCTAGTGAAAGACGTAGACGAAGAGAAGAGAAAAGTTACGGTCATGGTGAAAGTCTTCGGCCGTGAGACCCCTCTCGATCTTGGTTTTATGCAGTTGGAGAGAGAATGAAACAGGTGATATGTTACGCCCTGTCGGTTCCTCTTAATCCCAAACAAAATTAAACAAACTCAAACATGGCAAAAGAAATTGCTGGACAATTAAAGTTGCAGATAAAGGGTGGCGCGGCTAACCCCTCGCCTCCCGTAGGCCCTGCCCTCGGTTCCAAGGGCATCAACATTATGGACTTCTGCAAGCAGTTCAACGCCAGAACGCAGGAGAAAGCCGGAAAGGTGCTCCCCGTTGTAATCACCTATTACAACGATAAGTCGTTCACGTTCATCGTGAAGACGCCTCCTGTGGCTATTCAACTTCTGGAAGCTGCAAAGAAAAAGAGCGGTTCGGCTCAGCCTAACCGTACTAAAATTGCCGAGGTAACTTGGGAACAAGTGAAAGCGATTGCTGAAGACAAGATGCCCGACCTCAACTGCTTTACCGTGGAGAGCGCTATGCGCCTCGTGGCCGGTACGGCACGCAGTATGGGTATTACGATTAAGGGAGACTTTCCCGCATAAACAAAACTTCGATTATGAGTAAACTGACAAAAAATCAGAAAGCCGTCGAAGGCAAGATTGAAGCCGGGAAAGCCTATACGCTGAAAGAAGCCGCCGCTCTTGTGAAAGAGATTACGACGACCAAGTTCGATGCTTCGGTCGATATTGATGTGCGTCTCGGCGTAGACCCCCGCAAGGCTAATCAAATGGTGCGCGGCGTTGTTTCGCTGCCTAACGGAACAGGTAAGGTGGTGCGCGTGCTCTGCCTCTGTACTCCCGATCAGGAAGAAGCTGCCAAAGCAGCCGGCGCCGACTATGTAGGCCTCGACGAGTATATCGAGAAAATTAAAGGCGGATGGACGGATATCGACGTGATTATCACGATGCCTGCTATCATGGGTAAGATTGGTGCGCTCGGTCGTGTACTTGGCCCCCGTGGACTGATGCCGAACCCCAAGAGCGGCACGGTTACGATGGACGTAGCCAAAGCCGTGAAAGAAATTAAGCAGGGTAAAATCGATTTCAAGGTCGATAAGACCGGTATCGTCCACACCTCTATCGGTAAGGTTAGCTTTACGGTCGACCAAATCGCCGGCAATGCCAAAGAATTCATGGCAACGATTCACAAATTGAAGCCGACGGCCGCTAAGGGTACTTATGTAAAAAGCATTTATCTTTCCTCTACCATGAGCAGGGGTATCAAAATTGATCCCAAATCTGTAGAAGAAAACTAAAATCGACATTGAATCATGAGAAAGGAAGATAAAGCGGTAATCATTACCCAGCTCGTTGAGAAACTTAACGAATATGCGCATTTCTATCTCGTAGATGTTACGGGAATGAATGCACAGGCCACGAGCGATTTGCGTCGTAAATGTTTCGGTGCCGATGTGAAGATGATTGTGGTGAAGAACACCCTTCTTCAGAAAGCATTCGAGGCTACTGAAATCGATTATTCTCCCCTGTATTCCAGCCTTGTCGGCAATACGGCCGTGTTCTTCTCGAACGTAGCCAATATGCCCGCCAAGTTGATTAAGGAAACCGCAAAAGACGGTATCCCCGGTCTGAAAGCAGCCTATGCGGAAGAAAGTTTCTACGTGGGCGCAGAGAACTTGGAGGCACTTTGTGCAATCAAGAGCAAGGCAGAACTCCTCGGCGACATCGTCGGCTTGCTGCAATCGCCGGCCAAGAACGTCATCTCCGCTCTTCAATCGGGCGGGCAGACGATCCACGGTGTGCTCAAAACGCTCGGCGAGCGTCCTGAATAAGGAGAAAAACGTACTACTAAAAAATCACAAACAATTAATACTTAAACAAAATGGCAGACATCAAAGCTATCGCAGAAGAGTTGGTAAACTTGACTGTAAAAGAAGTGAACGAATTGGCTCAAGTCCTCAAAGACGAGTATGGTATCGAACCCGCCGCTGCAGCTGTTGCAGTAGCCGCAGGCCCCGCCGCAGGCGGTGCAGCTGCCGCTGAGGAGAAGACGGCATTCGATGTGGTTCTCAAGAACGCAGGCGCTGCCAAACTTCAAGTCGTTAAGGCTGTGAAAGAAGCTTGCGGTCTCGGTTTGAAAGAAGCCAAAGATCTCGTTGACGGCGCTCCCTCTAAACTGAAAGAGGGTGTAGGCAAAGAAGAAGCCGAAGCACTGAAGAAGGCTCTCGAAGAGGCCGGTGCCGAGGTAGAAATCGCCTAATTGCCAATTCAGCGCACAATTACTCTTAACCGGGTAATGGTTAAGAATCCTCTGGTAGAGGGTTCTTAACCTTTTTGTGTCTATAATTTTGTAATCCTAAAACGCTAAC
>JAFLTX010000093.1 GCA_022509145.1 Muribaculaceae bacterium
AGGTGCTCATTTTTATTATTAAAAAATTATTTAAAAATAAATAAAATTAAACAACAACAATAAACGGTGTAGATAAGGTCCATAACCTTCGTAACTTCCCTTCCGCCACCCTTGCTTCAGGAGAAGTTACATTTTCAATCGTCAAGTTATCTACACCATTAAACATTGATACTTAATTTATTATAAATTTTATCTACAATCATAATCAATTTACGAAAAGAATTCAATTACGCATTCCGTTACCATGAGATAAACGGCTGATTTCTTCCCAAAGTTATCTACAGTCTGGCAATTTTCAAAAGGGAGAAAAATTTGTCTGCATCTTTTCTTCATGGTTATGAAAGGAGTTATCTACAGGTTATCGTCAGCTTAATTATCTGCCGCCCTTGAGGAGCATCTGGAGGTCGGAAAGAGTGGTAAGTGCCTGAAGGGGAGTCAGATTGTCTACTTCAAGGCCCAACAGACGGTCTCTGATTTGCATCAGCAGGGGGTCGTCGAGTTGGAAAAGCGAGAGTTGGAATCCTTCGCGGTTTTTACCTATATCTTCCACTTGCGCCTTGGAAACAGAGGGGCCTTCGGAAGAGGGACCTGCATTGGCTGCATTTTCCAGCTGCTGCAACACCTCGTCGGCACGCTTCACTATATTCTTAGGCATACCTGCAAGCCTTGCCACGTGGATGCCGAAGCTATGCTCCGAGCCGCCGCGTTGCAACTTGCGCAGAAAGATGATCTTGCCGTCGATTTCCTTTACCGACACATTATAGTTCACCACTCTTTTGAAAGTTTTCTCCATCTCGTTGAGCTCATGATAGTGGGTGGCGAAGAGGGTCTTGGGCCGGTAACGGCCATTTTCATGGATATGCTCCACTATAGCCCATGCGATTGAGATGCCGTCGTAGGTTGATGTGCCGCGGCCGAGCTCGTCGAAGAGGATGAGCGAACGGTTGCTGAGATTGTTGAGGATGGAGGCGGCTTCGTTCATCTCCACCATGAAGGTGGACTCACCCGCCGAAATATTGTCGGAGGCGCCGACGCGGGTGAAGATGCGGTCGATGATACCAATCCTTGCACTCTCGGCCGGTACGAACATACCGGTCTGCGCCATGATGGCGATCAGGGCGGTCTGGCGCAGGAGGGCCGACTTGCCGCTCATATTCGGGCCAGTGAGCATGATTATCTGCCGGGTGTCGGGATCGAGCAGCACACTGTTGGCCACATAAGGCTCGCCCGGGGGGAGACGCCTTTCAATCACGGGGTGCCTGCCGTTGGTGATGGAGAGCTCAAGACTGTCGTCGACCACCGGGCGCACATAACCGTATGCCGCGGCCACCGACGCGGCCGACTGAAGGCAGTCGATTTCTGAAGTTATGGCAGATGCCGCCTCTATCTTGGGATATTCTTTTTCCAGGCGCACCAGCAGTTCCTCAAAAAGCGATTCCTCCAGAATCTCCATTTTCTCTTCGGCGCCGGTGATGGTCTGCTCATACTCCTTCAGCTCGGGAGTGATGTATCTCTCGGCGTTGACAAGGGTCTGCTTCCTTATCCACTCCTCGGGCACCTTATCCTTATGGGTGTTTCTCACCTCTATGTAATAGCCGAAGACGTTGTTGCGGGCAATCTTGAGCGAAGGGATGCCGGTGGCTTTCGATTCGCGGTCGAGAATCTCGTCGAGAGCGTTTTTTCCGCCGCCGGCGATCGAGCGGAGGCGGTCGAGCTCTTCATTCACGCCGTCGGCGATGATGCCGGTCTTGGCCATGAGGCCCGGGGGATCTTTATGGATAGTGCGGTCGATATCGCGTATGGCAGCCGAGCAGTCGGGAATCTTATCGCCGAGCTCCCTCAGTTGTGGCGACTGCGAATCGGAAAGGATTCTCTTCAGACGGGCCACATTCCAAAGTGCCGAACCGAGCTGGAGCAGCTCACGCGGTGAAATCTTGCGGTTTGTAACCCTCCCGGCGAGGCGGCTGAGGTCGCCAATGCCTATTAAAGTGTCGGCTATGGCCTCGTGGAGCTGGGTTTCTTTGAAAAAGTGTTCTACGGCATCGAGGCGGAAGTTGATTTTGGCGATGTCGAGCAGCGGGAAAGTAATCCACTGGGTGAGCATGCGTGCCCCCATGGGGGTGATGGTCTTGTTTACCGTTTTAAGCAGGCTCAGGCCGTCGGGCTCGCGCGAAGATATGAGCTCGAGATTGCGCAGGGTGAAGCCGTCGAGGCGCATATAGGCGTCGGTGTCGATAAGGCCGAGCGAAGTGATGTTGGCTATATGTGTATGGCCGGTATAGTCGAGATAATGCAGGATAGCGCCGGCGGCTATGGAAGCGGCGTCGTGGCCGTCGAGCCCGAACCCCTTGAGCGAGGAGGTGGAGAAATGCTTTGAGAGGCGTTCCTGTGCCGATTCGATGGTGAACACCCAGTCTTCGAGCTCGTTTATGACGCTTCTGTAGGTGAAATTATCTTCATAGGCGCTTTTCTTGCCTCTGAGCCTTATCACCTCTTTAGGGCGCAGTTTCACAAGGAGTTTGTCGATATCTTCGGGCTCTCCTTCGGCGCAGAGAAATTCGCCGGTGGTTAGGTCGAGAAAAGCGGCGCCGGCAATGTTGCGCCGGCTGCCACGGCCGCGTGAGCCGAGATGCACGGCGGCCAGGAAGTTGTTCTCCTCTTCGGGGAGGGTGCGGTCGCCGGTATTGACCCCCGGGGTGATGAGCTCAGTGATGCCGCGTTTTACGAGTTTTTTGGTGAGTTTTGGGTCTTCGAGCTGCTCGCAGATGGCCACGCGTTTGCCGGCGCGCACGAGCTTGGGGAGATAAGTGTCGAGGGCATGATGAGGGAAGCCGGCCAGCTCCACGGAGGAAGCCTTGCCGTTGGCGCGGCGTGTGAGCGTGATGCCCAGGATGCGGCTTGCCGTCACGGCATCATCCGAGAAGGTTTCGTAAAAGTCTCCTACTCTGAAGAGGAGCACGGCATCTGGGTGCTTCTTCTTCATTTCGAAGTATTGCTTCATCAATGGGGTTTCTACAATCGACACTTTAGAGGTAATTTATCGTAAAACGGTAACAAAATCAATAGCTGAAAAGGGAGAGCATCCAGGTGGAGAGAGCCACATAGATGAGCAGGCCTACCACATCGTTGGTGATCTGGATGAAGGGCCCCGTGGCCAGGGCGGGATTTATTTTAAGTTTCTCGAGGGTGAGGGGAACGAGAGTGCCGAAGACGGTGGCGAAAATCACCACGCAGAAAAGCGAGGCTGCCACGGCGAAAGAGATGGCATACTTGTGCGGCTGGGTGAAGAGCACATAGGCCAGAACGGCCCCGGAGATGACGATGGCGTTCATTATCGCCACCACGAACTCGTGGGCGATCTGTCGGCCGGCGTTCTTGAGCTCGAGGCGCCCGTTGGCCAGGCCCTGCACCACGATGGCGGAGGCCTGCACCCCTACGTTACCGCCCGTGCCGCCGATGAGGGGGATGAAGATTGCCAATGCCGTCACGGCCGCTATCTGGGCCTCGAAACCGGTGAGGATAAGCGAATTGACTATACCGCCCACCACGCCGATGAGCAGCCACGGGAGTCGGGCCTTGGTCTGGCTCCAGATCGAGTCGGAGGCGTCGATGTCGGAGGAGATACCGGAGGCGAGCTGGTAGTCACGTTCGCTCTGCTCGCGCACCTGGTCCATGACGTCGTCGACGGTGATCTGGCCCACGAGACGGCCTATGCTGTCGACCACCGGCATGGCCACAAGGTCATATTTCTCGAAATCGAGCGCCACATCCTCGATGGGGGTATCGGTGCGCACGGCGATGGGGTCTTTCTCCATCACGTTGCGGATCTTCGACACCGAGGGGTGGGTCACCATCTTTTTGAGCGGGAGCACCCCGCGCAGGCGATTGTCGTCGTCGACCACGTATACGTTGTAGATATCGTCGAGGTCTTCGGCCTGGCGGCGCATCTCCTTTATACACTCAGGCATGGAGATGTTTTCGTTGATTGCGATGAGCTCTGTGCCCATCAGACCGCCGGCAGTGTCCTCGTCGTATTTGAGAAGGTCGACGATATCCCCGGCCTGCTCCACGTCGTCGATATGCTGGATCACCTCCTCGCGGTCTTCCTCGTCGAG
>JAFLTX010000094.1 GCA_022509145.1 Muribaculaceae bacterium
TTTGTGGGCGCGGATGGATTCGAACCACCGAAGGTATCAACCAGCAGATTTACAGTCTGCCCCATTTGGCCACTCTGGAACACGCCCCTAAAAATATCTCTTCCATCTCCCTCTCCCGGGAGAATTGCACTGCAAAATTACTAATTTCCTCCCACATATGCAACCCCCATCCCTGTATCGTCTGAAATCGTCTGATAATTTAATTTATATATGAGGGGAGGGTTTGGATCTGGGTGAGGGAGCTTCGGGGCGAGGTTAAGGGGAGGGCGGAAAAGCGCCGCCGAGAGGCTGGGAGGCTTCTCGGCGGCAATTTTCAGTAAAGATGCGGCTGATTATCAGTTTGCGGGAACTGCGGATTACCAGACTTCTTCGACTTCGGCTACGGTATCGGCGTCACCATAGTAATCCCACGCATCTGGTTCAACTTCCTCTATTGCTACGGCTTCTTCAGCAAAACTGGAGTCCATGGTCGGGACGCTTTCCTTCAGGATATTGAACAGATCGGCGCCGTTTCTGATTGTGGTGTCGAGTATGATAAGCGAAAAGCTATCTTCGTCAACTTTGGATGTTACAAGCACACCCACTTTCCCTTTCTTCAGCAGGGCGCCGAGTTCATTTCCTTTATCATTCTGGACTTCAACGGTGTAGCCGGCCTTCTTGAAGGCGCTCACCAATGCTGACTGACCCGTCTTACCCCATTGGTTATCCACATTCACTTCGAGGGAGAATCCAAAGAGCGAGGCGTTGTTGTTCCAAAAATGGCGGGTATCGTAGTTATAGGTATTCAATTCCCAGTCGGCAATTCTTTCAGTGAAACCGCCGGTGCCGCTGATACGGTATTTTGCACCGGAGATTTCGAGGTTGGGGAGAGCGGCTTCGTCGTCGTAGGTATAATTTGAGGGTGATTCGCCTGCAAACACCTTTTCAGGATGTGAGCCGAATGTATAGTCGCCTACACCATTGTCGGAGATGAGATCAAGCACCACGTTGGCAATGCTTTCATAATCGAAATAGTCTGAGCGTACAATATACATGTTAAAGATTCCGGGATTTATTTGGTAGAAATCATTTTTCCCTTTCTGCTTGCCGTCTTTGTCGAGCAGGCAAAACATTTCGTTTTCACGCGCTATATAGCCGAACGAACCGAATGGCACAACTATCTGGTAGTCAAGCTTCTCGATCGTTTCCCCTTCCTTGTCGAGGAGTACGCAGGAATCG
This sequence comes from Muribaculaceae bacterium, assembly GCA_022509145.1. Taxonomy (GTDB): domain Bacteria; phylum Bacteroidota; class Bacteroidia; order Bacteroidales; family Muribaculaceae; genus Lepagella. Next base: position 1,219 of record JAFLTX010000094.1, read on the forward strand.
TCTTTGATGCCTACGTAATTACCGCCGTCAAAGAAAACCCTTTCATATTTTGGGCGTATAACGATTTCACCTTCCATATCGGCCACACCACATTCTTCATCCTCGTTGAGGAAGGTAACATAGTTGCCGTTGGTAGACAGAATAGAATTGATTTTCTTGGGGAATTTGATGGTCTCGCCTTTATTGTCGTAAAGGATGGCATGGTCTTCAGTGCTGACGATGAGATAACCGTAGCTGAAGGCGGAGCCGGAAATTATACCTTGATACCCTTTTGCATATTCACCGTTGGTCGGCAATTTTTCAGGATCCATGTACGGGCGCTCCTGAACCTGGGGTGTCTGGCCGTCTTTAAGTTTGAAAACAGTCTCACCCTTTTTGTTGATGACGCTGTAATACATCTTCTCATCTTTCGATGTGCCGACCAATGCCACTCCATTGCTGAAGTTGGTCACGATGTCGTACGCAGCTTTGATGGCCAGCTCTCCGTTCTTGTCGATGTATCCGGATTTGCCGTCTTCAAGTTTAATGGAGAGCAATCCGTCGGAATAGCCGGCGGCGCATTCTTCCACTTCCTTGCCGTTTACGGGTTCAATTTCAAACTTCTTGTCTCCTTTCTCGTCGTAGAGCGCGATGCGGCTTTTGGCCACTGTGGCCGGGATAAGGCCTTCTTCCATATAACCTACGGATTTCACCTTCGAGAGGTCGCCGAGTTCGGAATATTTGTCGCCTTTCACTTTGTATACGGCATATACTCCGTCACCTTTCTCAACAGAGAAGACGCCGTTGTAGACCGAAGTGGGAGCTTCTTTGAATTCATCTTCGAAGACCAGCTTGCCGTCGGCGTCGACAAACCCCCATTTCTCTTTGGAGGTCTGGACGGCCAAGAGCGATATGTTTTTCTCATACCCTTCGCCCTTGTTGCAGGCTACAAACGGGATTGCTGCGGCTGCAATGAGGGAGATGCTTAAAATTTGGGATTTCTTCATGTAGGGTGAGGGTTACAGTATTAAAGTGAAGAAAGGTTGTAGTTTTTGAATTCAAGGTCTTTGCGGGCGCGCGTGAGCAGCGAGGGGTCGAGCTTCACGGCTTCCTTGAGGTTGGAGAGCACCATGTTGGAGTTGTCGGTGCGGGCACCGAGGATAGCGCGCAGATAGTAGGTGGTGGCGTCCGGCGTTTTGATGTTGGCCAGAGTGTTGCGTGCTGCGGTGTAGTCTTTCGCCAAGATCTGTGCCACGGCGGCGTTGTTGCTCTTTGAGTCGGCAAAAGCTGTGGTGGCTGCGGCGAGGTCACCGCGCGAGAGATAATATACGCCGAGAGCGTCCTTGTCTTCCTCGAGGCCGGCTGCAGAGCCGAGGCTTTCGTTGGCCTGGGTCCAGTTCCCGTTGAGCATGTAGATGAGGCCTTGGTTCATCTTGGTCTCCTTGCTTGCCGGGTTCAGAGTGGAGGCACGGTCGAAGTTCTTGGCGGCGTCATTGTAGTTGCCGCTCTGGTATTGGGTCACACCGAGGTTGTTGTGGGTGCGGAAGTCGCTCGGATAGAGGTCGGCAGCTTTGCGGTAGATCTCCATTTTCTTGGTGTTGTCGTCGGTGAGAGTGGCAACGTAGAGAATTTCGTCTACAGTGAGTTTGGAGGGATCGGTGTTATAGAGGTTGATGAGTTCTTCATCGCTCTTGCCGAGCACGTTGATGGATGCCTGGATGCGCGAGTAGCGGAGCTGAGGCAGAATCTGGTCGGCGAGCTCGTTGAATACGCTCGAGAGGTTGCGGATTTCGCGTTCGCGCTGTTCGGGATCGGGATACATTGCGAGCACGGTCAGGATGAGGTCTTTATCCTGGATGTTGCTCTTCTCCACGAGCTGCTTGAATCCTTCCCAGTCTTCGGGGGTGAAACTTGAGGTGAGTTTGTCGAATTCCTTTATCTTGTCGGCGCGGAGCTGGTTTTCCACAAGGTTGGTGGTGTTGATTTCGCGTTTCTGGGCGAGCTGTGTGTTGAAAGCCAGCGTGCCTTCGGGAGAAGCGTAGGAGTTGATGGTGATTCCGGCTATCTCTTTGTTGGGGTCGGCGTTGGCTTCGATGAGCTGGCGGTTGAGGTCGATATAGGATGCCTGGTCGGTCTGGCTGGCGCGGATATTGGCCTGGTTGATCAGGAAGTGGATGTCGGCCGAGTATTTCTCAGTGATTACTTTCTGGAAGTTGTCAGGGGCGATAGCGGGATGCACCGTGGCGGCATTGGCCAGAGTGGAGGTGGCGATAACGCCGTAGCCTACTTTTACGCGCGGAAGGGTGTAGGATTTCCCTTTCTGGTCTACTGTAAAGTCGAGATAAAGGTCAGAAGACTGCATTGCGGGCTGATAGGCCACCAGGAACGGAATGGCCATCGAACCGCCGCTTTCGGGGATGGTCCAGCCGTTGTCTTTCACGTCTACGCCCTGGAATACGAACGGCTCTGCTGCAGTCTGGCCGTCGGCCCATACCAGCACGGGAGTGGCCGTCACCTTGGCGTTTTTCACCATCACCTTCTCGGGAATGCGGCCGTTGATTTGAGCCGGCACGTTCTGACCCACTGTCACCAACGGAGTCGGGTCGGTTGAGAAATAATCACTTAGGAAGGGCTGCTGCTTCTTGTTGCAGGCGGCTGTTCCGAGCATCAGCAGTGCCACTGATGAGGAAAGAGCAATTGTTGAAAGTCTCATATATGTTTATTAATTGTTTATTGTCTTTGAGTGCAAATATATAAAAAAACGGCGAGATTAATCACTTAATCAACGCCGTCAAAACAAAATTATGAAAAACATTCTATCAAAAGCCATTAAAGCTATTTCTTGAGCCTCTTGTCGGATTCGAACCAACGACCCCGAGATTACAAATCACGT
>JAFLTX010000095.1 GCA_022509145.1 Muribaculaceae bacterium
TTGCTCCGCAGCTTCGGCATAGAGCGGATCTTCGTGGTGGCAAACTATCTCAAAGACCAGATGAAGAGCCACTTGCGGGCTGCCCACCCCGGCCTCGCATGCATTGAGGAAACCCATCCCTGCGGCACGATTGGCGGCATCTCGCTCATCAAGGATTTCCATTCGCCAAACGTCATCGTGATGAACGCCGATCTCATCACCGACATCAATCTCGAGGCCCTCTACCTGCGCCATATCGAGACCGAGGCGTGGCTCACGGTGGCCGTGGTGCCTTACACGGTGTCGGTCCCCTATGCCATCGTGGAGAGCGACGGCACGAGAGTCACCGGACTGCACGAGAAGCCGTCGTATAACTTCCACGCCAACGCCGGAATCTACATCATGCGCCGCGAGCTGGCCGAAGAATTGCCCGAGAACATCCCCCTCGACGCCACAGAGCTGATAGAATCGTTGCTGAAGCGCGACCTGCGCGTCTCGCTCTTCGACATCAAAGGCCGCTGGATCGACATCGGGAGCCCCGACGACTACCGCTACGCCTGCGAACTCCTCAAAAATCCGTGACCTACGCCGAAACCCGCTTTTTGGAGCGTTTCAGCTTCCTGCATCAAACCTTAACGGTGGTCTGTTCGTTATAATATCAAACCAACTGATCTTAAAACTATGGCTGATTCCAACTTTATCGACTATGTGAAGATACTCTGCCGCTCGGGGAAGGGAGGCGCCGGTTCGCGCCATTTCCACCGCGCCAAATATATACCTAAAGGGGGCCCCGACGGTGGCGACGGCGGTCGCGGAGGCCATATCATCCTGAAGGGAAACCGCAATATGTGGACCCTCCTTCCGCTCCGATACAAACGCCACATCTTTGCCACCGACGGCCAGTCGGGAGGCGAAAACCGCTCCACGGGGAAAGACGGCGAAGACCGCATCATCGAAGTGCCCGTTGGAACGGCAGTCTTCGATGCCGACACCGGCGAATTCCTGTGTGAAGTGACCGAAGACGGGCAGGAGATCAAGCTGCTCCGCGGCGGAAAGGGCGGCCAGGGTAACGTGCATTTCGCCACCTCCACCAACCGCGCCCCGCGCTACGCCCAGCCCGGCCAGCCGGGCATCGAGAAGGCCGTGGTGCTCGAGCTCAAGCTCCTCGGCGACGTGGGCCTCGTAGGCTTCCCCAACGCCGGAAAGTCTACCCTCCTCTCCGCCATATCTGCCGCCAAACCGAAAATCGCCGATTATCCTTTCACCACAATGGAGCCGCAGCTCGGCATCGTGGACTACCGTGGCGACAAATCTTTCGTGATGGCCGACATTCCGGGCATCATCGAGGGCGCCAGCGAAGGTAAAGGCCTCGGCCTCAGATTCCTGCGCCACATCGAGCGCAACGCCGTGCTCCTCTTCATGGTGCCGGCCGACAGCGACGACATACGCAAAAGTTACGAGATTCTGCGCCACGAGCTGCATGAGTTCAACCCCGACCTCTCTGACAAGAGCCGGGTGCTCGCCATCACAAAATGCGACCTTCTCGACGAGGAACTCCGCGAGGAGATCAAGAAGGAGCTCCCCGACGATTGCCCGGTGGTCTTCATCTCGGCCGTCACCGGCGAAGGCCTCACCGAGCTCAAAGACCTCCTATGGCGCGAGGTGAACTCCGACAAGAATATGGTGGCAACCTTTACCCACCGTCCGCTCGACGTGCGCCATCGTGTGGAGGAAGAAGACAACTTCCTATTCGAGATGCTCGACGGCGAGGGCGGCGAAGGCCAGGACCTCCAGAATGTGGAATGGGAAGAGGAGTTCTGGGACGAGGAAGATTCCGTCAACGGTCCCGAATGACCCCTGAATGCCAGAAAAGCGCATGCCAGAACTGCTGCAACTCAACCTCACCGAGATTATCCGCAAGCGTGCGGGGAAGAAGGCCCGAAGAATTCCGGGCTTCTTGCTGCGCCGCCTCGAGAAGATCATCCGCCAGGACGAGCTCAACGAGATGCTCCGAGTGGCTCATCCGGCCGAGGGGTCGGAATTCTCGCGGCGCATCCTGGAGCATCTCGAAATCCGGGTGATTGTGGAAGGGAAGGGGAATCTCCCGGCCGACGAGCAGGTGATTTTCGCCTCCAACCATCCTCTCGGAGGCCTCGACGGCATTACGCTGGTGGCAGTGCTCGGAGAGATTTATGGCGACGCGAAGATCCGGGTGTTGGTAAATGATCTTTTGATGAATGTCACGCCGCTGGCCCCGGTGTTTCTCCCCACCAACAAATTCGGGAAGAAAGGGGCACGAGAAAGCTCGCAGCTGCTCAACGAAGCGCTGCAGGGAGGTGCCAACCTGGTGATGTTTCCCGCCGGATTGGTGTCGCGTCTGCATCCTGACGGTAAGATTCGCGATCTGGAATGGCGCAAGACGTTTGTGAGCAAAGCGCTGGATTACGGTCTGCGCATAGTGCCCATCCGCTTCGAGGCGCTCAACTCGCGGCGCTTCTATCGTCTGGCACGCTGGCGCAAGCGCCTGGGAATCAAGGTAAACCTGGAGCAGGCTATGCTCCCCGCCGAGCTCTGCAAATCTTGCGGCAAGACGTTTAAAATAACATTCCTTCCTCCCGTAGATGCGGCAGCGCTTAAGGAATCTGGCCTCAAACCGGCAGAGATAGCCCGGCATATCCGCGAGCTCGCCGGCCTCTGATTCAGCCATCTCCTTTTATTGGGCGCTCTTCCGACCCTTAACCGAAGTAATGGCCCCCGCAGACTCCGGATTTTGCATCCAGCGGAACGGAGGCTTGCGCGTCAGGCAGTTCTTCCGGTCGCACCGCGATGATTTATACTTCAGCTTCAGCTCCCCGAGCTGCTCCGTGAGATTGAGCTCCCGTTGCATAGACTCCTGATATTTGGTGGAAAGCGCGTCAAACTGCCGCTCCTTCTCCTGCAGCCGTTCCTGAAGGAAGATGATTGAGTCCTCGTAAGTCTTCACTCTCTTGGTGACCACCGACTCGAAACTCTCGGCGGCCTCGCCGGCCTCCTTGCGGCGCGACGCCCTGAGCGAGAAAAGCCATTTCAAGGCCTCCAGACCGCCAAAAGCTCCGGCTATCGCGATAAACGTTTCTACATTCATGCCGCAAAATTAACCTGCCGATTGCCTCAGAAATATTCCATCATTCCACTAAACTCCTTTTCCATAAAAAATTGTTTGTTTTATGCGGCATAATCGCACGGCGAAAGCAAAAAATTTTGGCAGCGGTAAAAATTTTTGCTAACTTTGCACGCAAATCAACTATAACAAAAAACTATTTTAACTTACAGCTATGAAAAAAGCTATGAAATTGGTATGGATGGTGCTCTTCGCCCTTCCCATCATCAGCCTCACTTCATGTGAAGACGACAAAGACGAACTTTTCAAAGATTACAGCAATCTTCTCGGCAAGACTGAGACTGAGGTTCTCAACATTATGGACCGCCCTGCTACCCAAGTTACAGCTGCCATCTATTTTGAAAACATCAACGACGTTCCCAACGTAGAAGAAGTTGACGTTTACTGGACTCTTGACGACTATGATGACAACGGCAACCTGATTGTTTTCAACAAGGCAGTGCAAGTTGACACTTATCTCGTTGGTCTCACTTCAGCTGAAATCACCAACCACCTCACCGACCTCTACGGCAAGAGCAAAGTCCTCACTTACGAAGATGAAGAAGACGGCGATGTATGGACAGAAACCCGCTGGGAAAAAGGTAACAAATACATCTTCTTCGACGCTGAAGATCTGACCGTTACTTACGTAGACAAGAAGGAATGGGACAAATCTGTAGCAAACTACGGCGGTGATGACGACAACGCAGCCATGAGCCTTCGCGCCCGCAAACTCCGTCGCGCCCACAGATAAAGACATCCTTCTCGGCAAAGTTTTAGAGCCGAAAAACAGTGATGGCTGGATAAAATTTTGTCAGAACAAAAAAAATGTATAACTTTGCAGTCGCTAAGGGAGAGACCTTGGCGACTGCAAACATTTCGGAGAGATGGCAGAGTGGTCGAATGCGGCGGTCTTGAAAACCGTTGAGGGTCACACCTCCGGGGGTTCGAATCCCTCT
>JAFLTX010000096.1 GCA_022509145.1 Muribaculaceae bacterium
GGATCGGGGAATTCCATTGCCTCGAGCACGATGGGATGGTTCTCGTCGCAGAGAGTGTCGCCCGTGCGGATATCCTTGAAGCCTACGCCGGCACCGATGTCGCCGCAACCGATCACCTCTTTCGGGTTCTGCTTGTTGCTGTGCATCTGGAAGAGGCGTGAGATGCGCTCTTTCTTGTCGGCGCGGGTGTTGAGCACGTAGCTTCCGGCCTTGATCTCGCCCGAGTAAACACGGAAGAAGCACAGACGGCCTACGTAGGGGTCTGTGGCAATCTTGAACGCCAGGGCTGCCATGGGAGCGTCTGCCGAAGGCTCGCGCACCTCGATCTTGTCGCGGTCGCCGGGATAGTATCCTTCCACTGCACCTGCGTCCTTGGGCGAGGGCAGATAGGCACATACGGCGTCGAGCAGCGTCTGCACACCCTTGTTCTTGAACGAGCTTCCGCAGATCATCGGGTTGATCTGCATGGCCAGCGTAGCCTTGCGGATGGCGGCGCGAATCTCGTCTGCGGAGATTGAATCCGGATCGTCGAAATATTTCTCCATGATCGCGTCGTCAAACTCAGCCAGTGTCTCAAGCATCTTGTCGCGATACTGCTCGGCCTCGTCGCGGAGATTCGAGGGAATCTCTTCGATCGAGTATTCGGCGCCCATCGACTCGTCGTGCCAGAAGATGGCCTTCATCTCGATGAGGTCCACGACTCCTTTGAAAGATTCTTCGGCGCCGATGGGGATCTGGATGGGGAGCGGATTGGCGCCCAGCACTTCCTTCACCTGGCGCACCACTTCAAAGAAGTTGGCACCCGAGCGGTCCATTTTGTTTACGTATCCGATGCGCGGCACATTATATTTGTCGGCCTGGCGCCATACGGTTTCGCTCTGCGGTTCCACGCCGCCTACGGCGCAGAAAGTGGCAACGGCACCGTCGAGCACACGCAGCGAACGCTCCACCTCTACGGTGAAGTCCACGTGCCCCGGGGTGTCGATCAGGTTGATTTTATACTTCTTGCCATCATAGCTCCAGAAGGTGGTGGTGGCAGCCGAGGTGATTGTGATGCCTCGTTCCTGCTCCTGCTCCATCCAGTCCATGGTGGCGGCGCCATCGTGCACCTCTCCTATCTTGTGGGTAAGACCCGTGTAGAAGAGGATGCGCTCCGACGTGGTCGTCTTGCCGGCATCGATGTGGGCCATGATGCCGATATTGCGCGTTAGATTTAAATTGTCGTTGCTTGCCATTATTTGCTTTTAATCTCTATCAATTAAAACCTGAAATGGGCAAATGCGCGGTTGGCCTCGGCCATACGGTGCATATCTTCTTTTCTCTTGAAGGCACCACCCTGGTCGTTGTAGGCATCCATGATTTCTGCCGCGAGTTTATCTGCCATGGTTTTTCCGCCACGTTTGCGGGCGTAAAGAATGAGATTTTTCATTGATATCGACTCTTTGCGGTCGGCTCTGATTTCGGTGGGCACCTGGAATGTGGCACCGCCCACTCTGCGCGATTTCACCTCCACCTGCGGAGTGATGTTCTCAAGCGCTTTCTTCCAAATTTCAAGAGCGCTCAGCTCTTCGTTGGGCATCTTGGCCTTCACGGTATCCAATGCCGAATAGAATATGCGATACGACGTGTTCTTCTTTCCGTCATACATAAGATGGTTGACAAACTTTGTCACTCTCACGTCGTGAAAAACGGGGTCAGGCAATACGACCCTCTTTTTTGGTTTTGCTTTTCTCATTGTTGTTTAAATAATTAATTTGGTTGTACGGGCGAGAGGAATCCATCCTCTCCGTTCTGCTTCAACCCCGGCTCTCACGCCCGGGTTTACTCAACCGCGACTTCTGCGTTCGCGAAAACGAGCCTTTTACTTCTTGGCTGATTTCGGACGCTTAGCCCCGTATTTGCTTCTGCGCTGGGTGCGACCTTGCACACCGGCAGTGTCGAGGGTACCGCGCACGATGTGATAACGCACGCCCGGCAGATCTTTCACACGTCCGCCTCTTACCATTACGATCGAGTGCTCCTGAAGGTTGTGGCCTTCTCCCGGAATGTAGGAGTTAACCTCTTTTCCGTTGGTCAACCTTACACGTGCCACCTTTCTCATGGCTGAATTAGGCTTTTTGGGCGTAGTGGTGTACACACGTACACATACACCTCTCCTCTGCGGACAGGAATCAAGCGCCGGCGATTTGCTCTTATCCTTGAGCGCCACGCGTCCCTTCCTTACTAATTGTTGAATTGTAGGCATTCTGTCTGTTAAATGGTTAATTTTTATTTCTGTTTTACTACTGAAACCCCACACACCACCGCAACCGCTAAACAATTCAGCTTCAATTGTTTAACGCATTGCGACCCGTGTTGAGCCTCAAAAGCACGGCAAAGTTACTAAAAATTAATCATTTGACCAAACTTTTCTCAAAATTTTCTATCAAATTTTCTGCTTCTTCTCTCCAAAATTTTTCTTCGCTCCCCTTTTTCTCTTACGAAATTTTCCGACGCATCCCTCCCGCTCCTCTCATTTTTCCCTTTTTATGAATTTTATTTCTCCTTATTTAAACTTTTTTCATTAATTTTGCGCAACAGTTAGAGAGGTGTGCAATGCAAAACATCATCCTTTTTGATAATAAAGACGACTTCGGAAATCTCCTCCCGATCACTTTCACCCGGCCCGTCTCGGCCATAAGGGTGGGCATAACCACCATCCGCGAAAAGTGGGAGGCAATGTTGCCGGGCTCGTATTCCGTGCGCCACACCGACTTTCTGCGCGACGTGTTTCCGTCACAGGAATGTACCCTCGACGACACCCTGCACATCCGATCGTCGCTTCTCCCCTCTCCCGAGCTTATAGACGCCGCGGGCTCCCTCCTCCCCGGAGAGATGCTTGTGGATTCCGACGGCGACACCCTCGCATTCCGGGGCTGCGACGCCCGCACACCCGACTCCTTTAATAAGGTGACTTTCTCCGGTGACGCCAAGCGCCTCCGATACGTCTTCGACATCTTCCTGCTCAACGGCGAAGCCCTTCGCCAGGATTTCCGCCGTCTCACAGCCGGCAGAGAATCCAACGGTGCTCCGGCCAACAATCTGATTCTCGGCGATTTCACCGACGCCGACGGGCTGCCGCAGATCTTCATCGAGGAAGGCGGCTGTGTGGAAGGTGCGGTGCTCAACCTCCGTGAAGGCCCCGTTTATATAGGAAAGAACGCTCAGATTATGGAGGGGGCGTGTGTAAGAGGTGGGTTGGCTCTCTGCGAGGGCGCCACTCTCAGAATGGGCGCCAAAGTCTACGGACCAACCACTCTCGGCCCCTATTGCAAAGCCGGCGGCGAACTTAGCAACGTGGTGATGATCGGCTACAGCAACAAGAGCCACGACGGATTCCTCGGGAATGCCGTGATCGGAGAATGGTGCAATATCGGGGCCGGTGTCAACGCCTCCAATCTCAAAAACGACTATTCGAAAATTCGTATCTGGAATTATATGCAGCAGCGCTTTATGCGCACTGACCTGCAGTTCTGCGGCCTCATAATGGGCGACCACTCCAAAGCAGGCGTCAACTGTATGTTCAACACCGCCACAGTCCTCGGCGTTGGCGTCAACGTCCACGGCAGCGGATTCCCCCGCGTCTTCGTGCCCAGTTTCAGCGAAGGCTCGGCCTCAGCCGGATTCTCCGACGTAAGCCTGCAGAAATTCTTCGACATAGCCATCCGGGTGATGGACCGCCGCAACCACGAAATCACAGAATCCGAGCGACTGCTCTACAGCCGGATTTACGAATTTTCCCAATCTCACAAGCATCACACCCGCTGAAATCAACCTGTAATTACGCAAAATGGCGAATTGTTTCTCAACAATTCGCCATTATGTGATTTTTTAGATTTCAGATTGCTTTCACAAGTTAACTTAATCTTACTCAACCACTAACTTACAAATTATATCACTATTTAAGCGTTTA
>JAFLTX010000097.1 GCA_022509145.1 Muribaculaceae bacterium
TTTTAAGTTTACATTTTTAACCTTTTTTCTGTAAACCTATTTCAGGACAAGACAGTCAGGTGGTTTCCGGTGGGGAGGAGGGAGCGGGGGCGGTTTCGGCGTTGGTTTTGTTGCGCCAGTTGGTGAGGGCGATTTTGCTCCATTTCAGGATGATGGTGGTTACCGGAAGAGCGATAAGCATCCCCAGAAGGCCGAGCAATGTGCCCCATACCGATATGGAAAGCAGAATCATTGCCGGATTGAGTCCGAGTGCTTTACCCATGATCTTCGGTGTGAGCACAAGGTCGGCAAACATCTCCACAAACACGTATACGGCAGCACATTCCAGAAGCACCAGCCAGAAGTCCATCCCCGTTTCCATTGACTTGAAGACGCACATGGCGATTACGGGTATCACGGAGACGTAGACCATATAGGGAATCATGAAGAGAATCATGTTGATGAGGCCGATAACCACGGCCATAGGGATTCCCACAATGGAGAAACCGATGATGTAGCAGATACCGGTGATAAAGGAGATCAGAGCCTGATTTCGGAAGTACCGTTTCATGGTCCAAGACAAGTCTTGCTCCACTTCAGTTACGGTTGGGAGGTATCTGTTGGGTATAAGGTTTTTGATGCTCTGTTTGTATTTGTCGAAATCCAGGAGGATAAAAATTACGTATACGATAACGATAAGCCAACCCAATACACCGAGAATCTTGTCGAGTCCGCTTGTGAGGTCGGCCCAAACCTCCTCAACGGCCTGCGAGATATTTATATTCTCAAGGCCGTCTATGATCTTGTCGAAATCGAAATGGGAATGGATAAAGTTGTGCCAAGCGGCCGGGATCTGAGCGATGAAACTGTTGTCGTTTTTCATATAAACGTCAAGGATCTCAGCCAGTTGGGAGAATTCCTTTTCAATAATCGGGATGAGAATCAGGCAGAATCCGGCGAAGAGGATAAATCCCTCGAGAGTCGTGATGATGGCAGCCCAGGAATGGCGTTTAAGATGAAGATGTTTCTGATTCCACCTCACCCAGGGCTCAAGAATATAGGCCACAAGACAGGCCACAAAGAAGGGTAGCAGTACCCTCCGGAGCACATACACGAAGTAGAGCGCGATACACACTACCACCACGGTGAAAAAAATTCTGACTACTCTGTCGAAGGTATACGGACGGCTTGACCACATATTGCTAATAATGAATAACCGATTGCAAAATTAATAGATTTTATAAAGTTTGTATAAAATTTGAGAAGATTATTTAACTAAAAATTAAAAGTAAAGAAAAAGCCGGAGTGTCGTATGGTGCAATCTGCGTTTTGCTTTCGTACATCTTCTTAAGTCACATATATAAATATGCCCCTTCAGGCGCTTGGTATATTGGCCGTTCTTACACGCGTTGCGGAGCATCATCAATTTATGACATTTAAACCGGCTATATTTATATTGAGGCTAAGGATAATAAGGCATTCCTGGTCGATTATATTGTACTTTTTGGCAGTGTGGGGGTCAGTTCGGGGCGTAATTTGAGTGAAAAGTATACTTTATTATACTTTTCTTTTGGAAATTTGGGAATTGATGGTTAAATTTGCAGGAAAGTTTATTATATCGTACTATGGAATTGAAAGAAGTTATGAAGAAGCGTCGGGAATATCTATCCTTGACCCAGCAGGATCTCGCCGAGATGGCCGAGGTGGGACTTGCCACTATAAAAGATATCGAGAGGGGTAAAGGGAATCCGTCGTTGAATACGATAAAAAAGATTCTCCTTGTCCTTGGACTCGAGATAAATTATCAAGTAAAAGTTACCGTTTAATTGGAAATAAAGTATGAGACAATTGGCTGTATATTACAATGATAGCTTGGCAGGTGTGCTTGCCGAGAAATCCTCGGGCTCCGATTATACCTTTCAATATGCTGATGATTATGTAAATTCCAACCTGCCGGCGATATCGGTTACATTCCCCAAACGCAATGAGAGATATAGTTCGGAACAGTTGTTCCCATTCTTCTCGAATATGCTCCCCGAGGGTACAAATAGAAAAACGATCTGCCGCTTACAAAAGATTGACGAAAATGATTCGTTCGGACTGTTGAGCGCTTTGGCGGGAAGAGATTTCATAGGTGCTGTAAATGTTAGGAGGTTGCAATAATGATTGATTTAAAAAATTGTCCGTCTTCTCTTCAAGAGGGTTTTGATTCTTACAGTCCGAAGGCTTTAAAGTGGCTCTTCGGTGGAGAAAAGGTGAATCCTATCTTGAGATTCAATATAGAAGAACATCGTGATCGGAGCGAACTGACCGAGGCCATGCAGAGGATATCGGTCTCGGGAGTGCAGGAAAAATTTCCGGCATTAATCAGCGCAGGTGAGATTAAAATAGCAGGCGAGAATGAGAGGTCTACGCATATCATAAAACCATATCCGTGGGATATTTCATTGGTTGACAGGAAATTAATTCCGGCAAACGAGCATATCACTATGCAAATTGCTTCTCAGGTATATGGAATCGAGACTGCCGCGAACGGTTTATGTTTTACGCCGAAAGGGCAACCCGTTTACATAACGCGACGTTTCGATATCCTTCCCGACGGCTCAAAACTGCCGATGGAAGATTTTGCTTCTATAATTGGTAAAAATGAGCAGACGGGAGGTAAACACTTCAAATACACAGGTGCTTATGAAGATATTGCCGAGGCTTTGAGGAGAAATGTAGCTGCCTGGATGGTCGATATGGAAAGATTCTTTGAGTTGATTATTTTCAATTACATCTATGGTAACGGCGACGCTCATTTAAAGAATTTCGCACTTATTCTGCACGGGACTGACTACCGCTTGGCGCCGGCTTATGATCTGATGAATACAGCCCTGCATATAAATGATAATGATTTCGCTCTTGACCACGGTCTATCACGTGAACTGGAAAAAAGTGATATCTGGGATCAGACGGGGCATCCGTGCAGAGAGGATTTTGAGAGATTTGGCGTTAAAATTGGTTTGATCAAGAAACGTGTTGGGCGAATTCTCGATAAGTATTCTCATTTCCCGGAAGCGGCAAGTAGACTGTTGAATCAAAGTTATCTCCCAGCAAAAGCCAAACGGAGTTACGCCCGAATTGTGAACGAGCGCCTCCACCGTCTCAACCGGAGTCGCTGAGCGTTTGGAAGGAGGATAAAAAAATCGGCACTTTTGATTGGCAAAAGTGTCGATTTTTTTATCGGGATTTCCTCTTGGAATTTCCTTTTGGGGATTTCCTATGAGGGGTTATTTCGTGCGTTTGATGAGGGGATAGCCGTACTGAGCCTTGTCGCCGAGTTCTTCCTGGATGCGGAGGAGCTGATTGTATTTGGCCATACGGTCTGAGCGGCTTGCAGAACCGGTCTTGATCTGGCCGGCGTTGGTGGCAACGGCGATGTCGGCGATGGTTGCGTCTTCAGTTTCGCCCGAACGGTGGGAGATAACGGCTGTGTAGCGGTTGCGCTGAGCCATTTCTACTGCGCGGAGGGTTTCGGTGAGTGAACCTATCTGGTTTACTTTCACCAGGATAGAGTTGGCGCAACCTTCAGCGATACCTCTTTCGAGGTATTTCACGTTGGTAACGAAGAGGTCGTCGCCTACCAGCTGGCAACGGTCGCCGATAAGGTCGGTGAGGAGTCTCCAGCCTTCCCAGTCGTTTTCGGCCATGCCGTCTTCGAT
>JAFLTX010000098.1 GCA_022509145.1 Muribaculaceae bacterium
TCGGCGGGTTCCTCACGCGCCACTTCATCCGATAGCGGAGGTGCTGAAACTGTCGGTGTCGCCTCTTGTGCCGGAGCGGGTTGAGGGGTATTTGACGACTTAGTGTCGTCTATCATCTCTTCCGGTTTCGGCTTATCGTCGTCGGTGAGGTTGCTAAAATGGTCGGTAGGCACGTCTGGCTGTATTGCACTATCATCTACGGCCCCTATGTTCTTCATCGATACCGGACCCAGTTCGCCGTCCTGCCACTCCATGGCCCGGAGCACCTGCGACTTCGTAGGCACATAGCCGGGAGCCCATTTGGATACCGTGCCGGGAGTTCTTCCCTCTATCTCCCAATTGAAGGGATAGAAGTCGGTGTTGGCGTCGCGCCAGCTCGGTTTTCTGCATGCAAAGATGATGAAGGGCACTGAAATCAGCACGATGAAACCTATTATCAGGAAGATAATATATGTAGCCGGCGAGCCGGTGTTGATCTGCGACGGAGGCAGGAAACTCAGGATGCTGGCGGCTATGGCGCCCACGATACCAACGATGCCGATAAGCCACTTCACGAAGTTGCCACCCGGGATTTTGAAGCCGCGCTTGGCGTTGGGCTCAGTGCGACGCAGACGCACGAAGGCGGCGTAGATGATCACTACCATCACAAGGTAGATAATCGTGGAAAGCTGGCTTAGAATCTGATAGGCCGATTCCACACTCGGCAGGATGATGAGCACCAGCGAGAGAACCGAAACCCATGCGAGCTGTATCCACAGAAGTGTGGTCTGAATGCCGTTTTTGTTGGTCTTCTGCCATGAGCGGGGCAGATAACCCGACTTACCCACTGCAAGGATACCGGCTGACGGACCAGCGATGATGGCTGACACCTGTCCGAGCACGCCAAACGTAATGAATACGGCCATTATGTTGCCCAGCCAGGGCACTCCGAGATGGGCCCAAAGGCTGTTGTAGGTTATCAGAAGACTGGCGAGAAGGTTGATGTCTTTCTGCGGTTCGATAAAGCCGATTGTAAGAGTGCCGGCGATGAATATCACCAAAATGATGATTACTGCCAGGAATACGGATTTAGGGAAGGTCTTCGAAGGGTTGGGCATCGAGTTTACGTGTACCGCCTGCATCTCCATACCACCGTAAAAGAGGAAAATGGAGGCTGCGAGCACGATAGTGCTGTATTTCTCAAAGTCTGGCCAGAAACTCTGATGAGAGTTTATTTCGTTATGGCCTCCGGAACAGATGTAGATGATACCCAGGATTATAAGGATGGCACCCGGAATGATGGTGCCGAAAAGGCCGCCCAGGGTGGAAAGCTTGTTGGCAAAACGCTGCCCGCGGAAAGTGTTGAATGTGGCTATCCAGAATACGCCCAGCACGATGCACAGAGTGTAGATTTTATTGGATGCCAGACTGGCGTCGAAACTCGTGGGCCAGAAGATATAGGCCAGGGCCACGGCCCCGAACATCAGTACGGCCGGAAACCATATCAGCACCATTATCCAGTCCATATACATGGCAGCCCAGCCCCAGCGCGGACCGAAGGCCTCCGCACACCATCTGAACGGGCCCCCCTTATGGGTATAGGTGGAGGCAAGTTCGGCGCAAACCAATGAATAAGGCACTAAATAGATGACGGCCGAGAGCACATACCAGAAAATCGACGTATATCCAAACTCCGCCTGCGATGCCAATCCTCTCAGACTCAATATAGTAGTGACAATCAAGATCATCATCCCCGTCATTGACAGGGTAGCCTTCTTCGGAGACACAGCAGGTGTCCCGGAGGCCTGGGTGGTATTGGTTGTTGCCATGTATATAAGAATTAAGGATGAAGTGTTGAAGTAAATACACAAGTTAAGAACAGGAGGGTCAGTCTCTTCTGACTAACCCTCCGCCTTGTTGACCTCTATTAGTCAAAATGTGTTTTTTATAACGAATTAGAATCCGGTAGGGGGCACTACGGGATAAGCTTTACCGATGGCGGTACCTACCTTGTAGTGTACTCCGGGCTGGGCCGTGAAGCATACGTTGCTCCTCTGCTGGTAAACGGTTACGATATCCGAGCCGCCAAACTGGAAGTAGCTGATTTCCTCACCCTTATAAAGTGTGCGTCCTACTTCGGCCGTAACGATGATGGAGGATACCTGAGCCATACCCATCGGCAATACTGCCACCAGGCCTATAGGGCTGTCGATCACTACGAGACCGCGAGTCTGCTGGAACTGATAGCCCGGAGTGTCGGGGATGTCAAAGTTACGCTTCATCACTACGTGCTTCTTGCCGTCGGGGTCACCCGGAATCGGTTCGGCGCTTACCTCAAGGTAGCAGCAACCCTGAATTTCACGTGCCTCGAGCACTTTACCCATGATGGGGGCATGCTGGCGGTGGTAGTCGGTAGTGTTGAGGAAGGAGTGTGTCCACTGGCCTCCCATAAACTCGTTGGCGTAGGGGCTGCCTTCGAGAAGCTCTTCGATCTTCCAGTCAAGACCCTTGATGAGCACGTGGGAGTTGGTGTTTACTTCCCACTGGCCGTCGAATGTAGAGTCGGCCGGTGATGTCAGCACGGTAGGATCACCGATGGCTGCGATAGGACGGTAGCCGGGTTTTGTGCGACGTGCAAACATCTGGTTGAAGGTCTTCCAGCCACCGCGCGGACGAATATATTCATCCATATTGTAGCGTGCGGCTGCATAGAATGTCTTCTCTGATTCGGGAGTGATGGAGCCGGGTTCGTCCATCCATGCGCCAAGAGCGTCTACATATTCTCTCATCCAGGCTGAAAGCGGGGTGAGCGGAGCCATCTTGTCGTGAGGTACCACCGGATTCTGAAGTTCCTTTACAGGACTCTGGTCGAGGAGGAAGTAGAATTTTGCAATGTGTTGGTAAACCAATGTGCCGTAGTTGTTTTCAATCGGTACCCAGCTCAACTGAGCGTCGATCCATTTGAAATAGTCGTCGAGAGTCTTGATATCCTCAAATTCAACTACGTTTTCTGCCTGACATTTGTCAAGGGCCTGCTGGAACTTGTCCTGCCAATTGTTAGTGCGAATAAGGTCGATTAATTTCTGCACCACGGGATGAAATGTTTGTGCCATAGTTTTAATAAAATTAAGATTAATAATAAGCGATTGCCTGTGCAACCTTTAATTAAAACATATCGCGGCGCGGTTTAGTTTATAGTTATCCCTTATTTTAACACTTCAAGCCCGATTTTCAGAATTTTTGGTAATTTTGTAATTATAAGCACTAATATCGGTTAGTGGTTGCTTCGCTGATATCCGATAAATGCCGAGCTG
>JAFLTX010000099.1 GCA_022509145.1 Muribaculaceae bacterium
CGGGGTTGTCTATGGGAGATATCGCGTGCGCTACTTTCAATTCGCGATAAGCCTTCTCGGCAACCTCTATCTGGTCGCGCAGTTCCTTAAGGCTTAATTCCTTGATTTCTTCCTTTTTCATTTCTTTTATCTATTGTTACCTTATGTTTTTAGGTGTTTTCTTAGTCCGGATCGCTCCTTCCCTCACATTATACGTTCTGAGAAGGATCGTAATCCCTGCGAACCACAAACTTGGTAGTCACCGGCAATTTCTGTGCCGCAAGGCGCAGTGCCTCCTTGGCTACTTCGTAGGGAACGCCTTCCACCTCTATCAGGATGCGGCCCGGGGTAACGGGAGCAACGAACCCTTCGGGGTTACCTTTACCTTTACCCATACGCACTTCGGCCGGCTTCTTGGTGATAGGTTTGTCCGGGAAGATTCTGATCCAGATCTGGCCCTGACGTTGCATGTGGCGAGTCACGGCCACACGGGCTGCCTCTATCTGACGCCCTGTGATCCATTTCGGCTCGAGCGTCTTGATTCCGAACGAACCGAATGCAAGCTGATGCCCTCTCTGGGCCTCACCTTTCATGCGGCCCTTCTGAGACCTGCGGTATTTTGTCTTTTTAGGTTGTAACATCTCTTTTTATTTTTTCTTGTTTCTGAATCCGCGACGGCCCTCGCCTCTCTGGCGACCGCCGGCTGAATGTTCGCGCACACTGATGTTGTAGCTCGGAGTGAGCTCCTTCTTGCCATAGATCTCTCCGCGGCAAATCCAGACCTTTACACCGATGATGCCCACCTTGGTGAGAGCCTCTACAAGTGCATAGTCTATGTCGGCGCGCAGAGTGTGGAGAGGAGTCCTTCCTTCCTTAAACATTTCCGAGCGGGCCATTTCGGCGCCGTTGAGCCTGCCGCTCACCTGCACCTTGATACCTTCGGCGCCGGCGCGCATTGTGCTCTGGATTGCCTGCTTCACGGCCCTGCGGTATGCCATCTTCCCTTCAAGCTGGCGGGCGATGTTTGCCGCTACAAGTTCGGCGTCCAGCTCGGGGCGCTTGATCTCGTAGATGTTGATCTGTACGTCCTTGTCGGTGATTTTCTTGAGCTCTTCCTTGAGCTTGTCCACCTCTTCGCCGCCCTTGCCGATCACAAGGCCCGGACGTGAAGTGCAGATTGTCACCGTCACCATCTTCAACGTGCGTTCAATCACGATGCGAGAAACGCTCGCATTGGCCAGACGTGTGCGGATATATTTACGTATTTTGGAGTCTTCGAGAAGTGTCTCGCCATACTTCTTTCCGCCAAACCAATTTGAATCCCAACCGTGGATGATGCCCAGACGGTTGCTAATCGGGTTAACTTTCTGTCCCATCTTGTGATTAATCTTTAGAGTTATTAATGGTGTCGACGTAGATAGTCACGTGATTTGAACGCTTGCGGATTCTGTAGCCGCGGCCCTGCGGAGCCGGGCGGAGCCTCTTGAGCATCGGAGCTGCGTCTACGTAGATTGTCTTTACGTAGAGCTCGCCGGCCTCTGCCTTGCGTTCGTTCTTCTGTTCCCAGTTTGCGATAGCGCTTCTAAGCAGCTTCTCCACCTTCCTGGAAGCCTCCTTGTTGGAAAACTTCAGGATGCCGAGAGCCTTGAACACTTCCTGTCCGCGTACCATGTCTACTACCAGACGCATCTTGCGCGGGCTGCTGGGCACATTGCGCAGTTTTGCAAAATACTGCGTTTTCTTGGCCTCCTTATAGGCATCGGCCATATTTCTTTTTCTTACACCCATTGTATTCTGTTGTGTCTTGTTTCTGTGTTATTATTATTCCCGAGGGGGTTCCGTTTATTTCTTCTTGTTGCCTGCATGGCCACGGAAGGTGCGTGTCGGGGCAAATTCGCCCAGCTTGTGCCCTACCATGTTCTCGGTTACGTATACCGGGATAAACTTATTGCCGTTATGCACTGCAAAAGTATGACCCACGAAGTCGGGAGAGATCATGGAGGCGCGGCTCCAGGTCTTGATCACCTGCTTCTTTCCGCTCTCTTCCATGGCAGCTACCTTCTTCTCGAGTTTTACGCTGATAAACGGACCTTTCTTTAATGAACGACTCATAATGATTGTCTGTTAAATCAAATTATTTTTTCCTTCTTTCAATTATATACTTCGAAGAATGCTTCTTCGGCGAGCGGGTCTTCTTACCCTTGGCATAGAGGCCCGTGCGCGAACGCGGGTGTCCGCCGGATGCGCGGCCTTCACCACCACCCATCGGGTGGTCTACAGGGTTCATTACCACACCGCGGTTGTGAGGCCTGCGGCCCAACCAGCGGCTGCGGCCTGCCTTGCCGCTCGACTCAAGTGCATGGTCGGAGTTGCCTACGACACCTACCGTGGCCCTGCAAGTCAGAAGCACTTTTCTTGTCTCTCCTGAAGGCAATTTGATTATAGCATAATCACCCTCGCGGGATGTGAGCTGGGCGAACGTGCCAGCTGAGCGCGCCATGGCGGCTCCCTGGCCCGGACGGAGCTCGATGCAGTGGATCAGCGTACCTACGGGTATCTTCCCGAGCGGAAGGCAGTTGCCTACCTCCGGAGCTGCGTCTGCGCCGCTCATCACTTCCTGGCCTACCTCAAGACCGTTGGGCGCCACCATGTACGCCTTCTGGCCGTCGCGATAGTAAAGAAGCGCGATGCGGGCCGAGCGGTTGGGATCATACTCGATGCTCTTTACCACTGCCGGTATCCCGTCGTTTGTCCTCTTGAAATCTATAAAACGCAGTTTTCTCTTATGGCCGCCGCCACGATAGCGTGTCGACAGGTGGCCCGACGAGTTGCGGCCGCCGGTGCTCCTCTTTCCTACCGTAAGAGACTTTTCAGGCGTCGTTTTTGTAATCACGCCTTTGAAGACGCCTATAATCTTGTGTCTTTGCCCGGGTGTTGTGGGCTTAAATTTTCTTACTGCCATTGTTCTTCTTAGATGTTGTTGTAGTAGTCAATTGTCTGGCCTTCTGCCACAGTCACGTAGGCCTTCTTGAAGGCCGGCTTTCTGCCGCGGATGATGCCGCTCTTCGTGTAGCGCTGCTTGCGCTTGCCACCGAAGTTGGCCGTGTTGACACTGGTTACGCGCACATTGTAGAGCTTCTCTACGATGTCTTTGATCTGAAATTTGTTAGCGTCGGGAGACACAGCAAATGTATAGCAGTTAAGCTTTTCGCTTACTCTGTTCGCTTTTTCCGTGATAAGCGGTCTGATTTGAATATCCATTTTTCTCTATCTCCTT